>NZ_DAHVSH010000085.1:0-87009 GCF_027324685.1 Haloactinopolyspora sp. | reverse complement strand
GCCGTGGCGCGGATGCGGGCGGCCGGCGTCGTCATGGGGCGGCTGCATCCGTCCACCGACGCCTCGGCGCACCGGTTCCTGCTCGCCGACTGGGTCGTGGGGCCGCTGCTCGACGAGCTGGCCCAGGCCGGCATCCCGCTGGCGCTGGACTTCCACCTGTTCCGGCGTGCCGAACCACCGTGGCAGGTCCTCCACGAGCTGCTGCGCGACCACCCGGAACTGAAGGTCATCCTCATGGAGATCCAGGGCAGGAACAACCGCACCCTGTACCCGTTGCTGGAGCGGCACCACAACGTCTACGTGCAGACGGCCGGATTCAACGTGCACCGCGGGATCGAGGACTTCGTGGAGCGCTTCGGAGCTGAGCGCATGGTCTTCGGGTCCGGATATCCCGAGCGGAGCATGGGTGCGGCGAGGTTCCACCTGGAGACTGCCGACATCAGTGCCGCCGACAAACAGCGCATCGCCGCGGGCACACTGCGTTCGTTGCTGCCGGCCGACGTGGCGGAGGTGCGCGGTGCGTGAGTCGCTCGAAGCCCGGCATCGTCCGGCCAGGATCGTGGACGCGCACGTTCACCTCGGTCATTTCCGGAACTTCCACATCCCGCAGAACGACGTCGACGGCGTGGTCGCGGCCATGGACTCGATGGGCATCGACGTGGCGATCATGTCGGCACACGCGGCGATCTCCGCCGACGTCGTCTATGGCAACGATCTCGTCATCGACGCGATGGCACGGCATCCCGGCCGCATCGCCGGTTACTGCGTCGTCAACCCGAACTACCCGGACAGCATCAGCGACGAACTCGAGCGGTGCTTCGCACACACCGGTTTCTGCGGCGTCAAGGTCCACCCGGAGTTGCACGGCAACCACCCACTCGATTCCGACGCTTACGCCACCATGTGGGAGTTTGCCGCCGAGCACGAGTTGCCGGTGTTGTCGCACAGCTATTTCGGCGGCGACGGCCTCGACATTTTCGGCCGGATCGCCGGCACCTATCCGACCGCCCAGGTCGTCCTCGGCCACGCCGGCCAGGACTTCCCCATGGACGACGTCGTCGCCCTCGTCGAGAAGCACGACAACGTCTGGCTGGATCTGTGCGGAGCGCTGTCGCACGACGGTGCGGTGGAGAAACTGGTCGGCGCGCTGGGATCGCAGCGGATCCTCTTCGGCAGTGATCTACCGTTCATGAACGGGGCGCTGCAACTGGGCACGCTGCTCTACTCCAGGTTGAGTGCGGAGCAGGTCGCGGACATCGCCTACCGCAATGCGGACCGCATCTACCGATGGGGCCGGTCATGAAGACACTGCTCGCGGACTACACCAGTGACGAGCTGCGCCCGATCGTCGCGAACTCCACCCTGGTGCTGCCGTTGGGCGCAACCGAGCAGCACGGGCCGCATCTGTCGCTGGCCACCGACGCCACCCTCGCCGAGTATGTGGCGCGTACCGCCGCGGCCCAGGTGAGCACGTCGTCGCAGCCGGTGCTGGTCGCGCCGACGCTGAACGTCGGCGCCTCCGACCACCACCTGCCCCGGTCCGGCACCCTCTCGGTGAGCGGCCGGACCTACCTGGCCGTGCTCATCGACGTCGTCGAGTCGGCCGTGCGCGGCGGGTTCCGGCGCATGATCCTGCTCAACGGGCACGGCGGCAACGAGGATCTGGCCCGCCAGGCCGCCCGTGAGGTGACATTGGAGCATCCGGTGATCGTCGCCGCGACCGGCTACTGGACCTTGGCCTGGGAGCGGCTGGCGGCACTCGGCGCCGATCATGGCCTCGGTCCGGTGCCGGGGCATGCCGGTGCGTTCGAGGCTTCGCTGTTGTTGCACGTCCGCCCGGAGCAGGTGAACCTCGCGCGGGCCGACGACGCCGCGGCCGGGCCGACCGTGGACGCCCACCCGCTCGCGGCCCCCTGGGTGGAGACACACGGATGGGTCGAGGCCATCGACGGCCACCACGACGGCGTCTCACGGGCCACACCGGACATCGGGGCGGAGGCACTGGACCACGTCGTCGCCGCAGCGACCACGTTCTTCCGGGACATCGCCGCCCGGACCCCACCGGCGCCCGTGCCCGGCGCGGGGCGACGGAACCGACCCGACACGGAGGTGGCCCGATGAACGAGGACTACTTCACGACCAGGACGGCGCTGGTGACTGGCGGCGCGCGGGGTATCGGTCGTGCGGTGGTGCGCCGCCTGCTGGCCGAGGGGGCGCGGGTGGCGACCTGTGACGTCCGGGATGAGGACCTGGAAGAGCTGAACGCAACGGTCGGCGCGGCGCCGGATCGCCTGGCCGGTTTCCGCGCCGACGTCCGCGACACCGCTCAGGTCCTCGCGGCACTCGACCGGCTCGGGTGGCCGGTGGACATCCTGGTCAACAACGCCGCGCTGGCGCCGCGCGCAACCAGCCTGGAGTTGTCCTCAGACGCCTTCGACCAGGTCCTCGACGTCAACCTCGCCAGCGCGTTCCGTCTGGCCCAGGCGATGGTCCAGCGAGCGCGCGGTGCGCAGCTCAGCATCGTCAACATCGCCTCGGTCAACGCCTTCACCGGGCAACCGGAGATGGTGCATTACAACGCGTCGAAGGCGGCCCTGCTCTCGCTGACGCGCACGCTCGCCGTCGAGTGGGCCGCCCTCGGCGTCCGGGTCAACGCTGTCTGTCCAGGTTCCACGTGGACCGATACCTGGGAAGAAGGCGGCTGGGACGAAGAGACGAAGGAGCGCCTCGCGGCCAAGAACCCGCTACGGCGCTTCGCCCAGCCGGAGGAGATCGCCGGTCCCGTGGTTTTCCTCGCAGGTCCGGACGCGTCCTACGTCACCGGTCACGGGCTGGTCGTCGACGGCGGATTGACGGTGGCGGTCTGATGGACGCCACGCTGATGGCCGCTCCGGTGCTGCCAGACGACGTCGATACCGGCACGTTCGTGGGTCGGATCTGGGACCCGTCCGTGGGCGGGCCGTCCCCGGTCCTCGTACGCGGCGACGAGGTCCGGGACGTGAGCGACACCTTCCCGACGGTGCGAGACCTGTGCGAACAGCCAGAACCGGCTGCCGCTGCTGCTGCCGTGGACGGCAGACACGTCGGCGCGCTTCGCGACGTGCTCGCGAACACTCCGCCGGCCACGCGCGACCCCAGCCGCCCATGGTTGTTGACCCCGGTCGACCTGCACACGCTCAAGGCCGCTGGTGTCACCTTCGCCGTATCGATGATCGAGCGGGTCATCGAAGAACGAACCGGCGGCGACTACCGCGCGGCCGCCGCGGCGCGTGCGGCGATCCTCGCCGAGATCGGCACGAGCCCGTCGGAGGTCCGACCGGGTTGTCCGAGGCAGCCCGGCTCAAGAAATACCTGCAGGACCGTGGCCTGTGGAGCCAGTACCTAGAGGTAGGCCTCGGGCCTGACGCCGAGATCTTCACCAAGGCGCCGACCCTGTCAGCTGTCGGCACGCATGTGCCGGTCGGCATCCGCGGGTCGTCGGAGTGGAACAACCCCGAACCCGAGGTCGCGCTCGTCGTTCGATCCAGCGGCACGATCGTCGGGGCGACCCTCGCCAACGACGTGAATCTACGTGACCTGGAAGGCCGGTCGGCGCTGCTGCTCGCGCAGGCCAAGGACAACACGGCCTCGTGCGCCCTCGGGCCGCTCATCCGGCTGTTCGACGACACCTTCGATCTCGACGCGGTCCGCTCGATGTCGGTCCGGCTGGAGATCACCGGATCCGACGGGTTCGTCCTGGACACGACGTCGGAGATGAGCCTGATCAGCCGCGACCCCGAGGACCTCGTGGGCCAGCTCATGGGAACTCATCATCAATATCCCGATGGCGCGGTACTGATGCTCGGCACGATGTTCGCGCCGGTCGTCGACCGCGACATCCCAGGGATGGGCTTCACCCACCGAGAAGGCGATCTCGTGCGCATCTCCGCCAACCGTCTCGGCGCCCTGGTCAACGAGGTACGGCCGTGTGAACGATGCGAGCCCTGGACGTACGGGTTGCGCGATCTCATGACCAACCTCGCCGGAAGAGGACTGCTGGGACGGGAGGCGCGTGATTGCGTGGCACGCTGAACTGCTCCACAAAGCTGGCATTTCGGGCGCCTTTGGTCACTTTCAGTGTGCCACGTGGTGCGCGCTAACGTGCCACGTCTGCTCGCTCCAGCTGTCGATCTCGGCGAGTAGTCGTGTGCGTAGCGCCGCGGCCCGTTCGGCGAAGGCGAGTTGTGCGTCGACGTAGGCGGCTTTGCCTTCGCGGGTCTCGATGCGGATCGGCTCGTAGCCGAGGTCGCGGAGGTCGTACGGCGAGGCGCGCATGTCGAGCTCGCGGATCTCGCGCGCCAGCGTGAACGCGTCGGCAACCAACTCGCTGGGGACGAGCGGAGTCAGCTTGTAGGAGTGCTTGTACAAGTCCATGTTGGCGTGCAGGCAGCCGGGCTGTTCCAGCTGCGGCTGTCGCTCGCGGGTCGGGGTCACGGCATTGCGTGGCCGCGCGGGCTCGGTGAAGAAGCGGAACGCGTCGAAGTGCGAGCAGCGGATCTTGTGCGATTCCACGACCGCATCGGTGCCGTCGTGTCCGAGGCGCAGCGGCCACGACTCGTGCCGGACCTCGCCGGGGCGGGTTCGATACACCATCGCCCACTCGTGCAGACCGAAACAGCCGGCGTAGGCCGGGCGGGACGCCGTCGCCGCGAGCAGGTCGCGTACCCAGGTGATCGACGCGGCGCGGCGGGTCAGCAACCCGGGATCGACGGTGATGCCGTCGGACGTGCGGACGTAGCCGCGCCACGAGGCGTGCGGGGCGTCGCCGGTCAAGATCCGCCCGAACCCCGGGTGCCAGCGCCGCAGCTGGGAGGGACGGTGCGAGTAGTAGGTGAACAGGAAGTCCTCGACCGGATGGGCTTCACCTGTCTGTCGGCGGCGCAGGTGACCCCCGACGAGCTCGTCCACGCGCCGCTCGTGCTCGGCCATCCGGGCCTGCCAGTCTCGTTCACCGACGTACACGCGTTCCAGGGTAGGCATCCCGAACGGATAAGCTCACCGACGTGCGTATCGCGAGGTTCACGACGGGTGACGAGCCGCGTTTCGGCGCGGTAGGCCAGGACGAGACCGGTCAGACCGTCATCGCGGTCCTGCAGGGCGACCCGCTCTACCGGTCGATTCAGCTGACCGGAGAGAAGGTCGCCCTGGAAGACGTGCGGCTGCTGGCTCCGGTCATCCCCCGCAGCAAGGTCGTCGGCGTCGGGCGCAATTACGCCGATCACGCCGCGGAGTTCGACAACCCGATGCCGGCTGAACCGTTGCTGTTCTTGAAGCCGAACACGTCGGTCATCGGCCCGGACGAGCCGATCGTGCTGCCCGAGCAGTCGCAGGAAGTGCACCACGAGGCCGAATTGGCCGTGGTCATCGGCCGCATCGCGAAGTCGGTGCCGAAGGAACAGGTGCCGGACGTGATCTTCGGTTACACCTGCGCCAACGACGTCACGGCGCGCGACTTGCAGCGCAGTGACGACCAGTGGACCCGCGCCAAGGGATTCGACTCGTTCTGCCCGCTGGGGCCCTGGATCGAGACCGACCTCGACGTCGCCGACCTGGCCGTGCGCTGCCGGGTCGACGACGAAGAGCGTCAGGACGGCCGGACGTCGCAGCTGGCCTTCGACGTGGCGACCTTGGTGTCCTACATCAGCGAGGCGTTCACGCTGTTGCCCGGCGACGTGATCCTCACCGGGACGCCGGCCGGGGTCGGCGAGATCAAGGCCGGCCAGCACGTGACGGTGACGGTCGAGGGCATCGGCGTGTTGTCGAATCCGGTCGTGGCCGCCGACTGAGCCGGCTCACGGCGCGGTCCCCGTGGCGACGAGGTCGCTGGGCGCGCCCTGCAGCGCGATCGGCTCGCCGGAGGTGAAGGTCTCGAGATCCACGGGGGTCAACGTCGATGTCTCGGGGTCGGCGACGAAGGCGCGGTGCCCGGCCACGGCCAGCGAGGGCTTGACCCCACCGTGCCCTTCGGGCAACTCGAACGGCTCCAGCACCTTCACCGTCGCGTCGATGCCGCCCGTGGTCGGATCGATCCGACGCAGCGCGCCGTCGGTGCCGAGCGCCAGGATGTCGCCGTGCGGTCCGGTCGTGTACGCGGCGACATCAGCGGCGGCGTCGACGACATCGAAGGTGCGGGCGGCGACGTCCACGACGGCCAGCGAGTCGGCCGCGTAGTCACCCACGACTGTCGAATCTGCTCCGGCGACGAACCCACCGACACGTTCGCCGGACTCGTCCGGGTTCGGCAAGCTCGACGCGCTGTCGCCGGAGACCAGCATGATGCCGGTCTCGCAACCGAAGACCGCCGTGTCCGCCACGACGATCTCACCGTGCAGGCCCGGACAGTCGTCGAACTGCGCGGTCCGGGTGCCGTCGTCGTCGACGCGGGCCACCCCGACGGGTAGGGCGTCCGTGCCGGGGATCGTCACCAGCGCACCGTCGGCCAATGGGACGACGACGCCGTGGTGCGGTGCGCCGCTGTCGATGGTGGTGGTCGCCACGCTGTCGATCAGCAAGCCGTCGTCGTCGAAGACCTCCGCGGTGCCGGAGTCGTCGTGAAACACCGCCGTCCGTCCAGCGTTGGAGACCACGTGGACCGGCCGGTCGCCCTCGACGGCCGGGGTGCGGAGCGTGGGCTCGGCGACGTAGTGGTGGAAGTGATCGCCGTGCGCGGACGACCACGCCCCGGCGTCGAGGAACTGTGTCGTTCCCGCGTCGGCGTCGACGAGCGCGACGTGGCGCCCGTCGCCGATGGCCGTCAGCCGTTTCGGGCCGTCGGCCGGGAACGAGGCGAGAACCTCGCCGGAGCCTGGATCGAGGACGGCGGTGTTGTCGTCGAAGGCGACGACGAGGCGGGGGTGGGGTTCGGTCACTTCTTCGCGTGTCGGATCAGGTGGAGCGGACTCCTGTCCGGCGGCGGCGTCACCAGTGGATTCGGCATCGTCGGCGGCGCAGGCGGAGATGGCGAGCGCCGCGGCGAGGCAGGAACAGGCCAGGACGGAACGGGTCAGTGATCTCATACCGGAAGGTTCTAACAGATGATGAGAATCATTCGCAACTATGCGATGAGGGGATCGGTCGACGGAGCCGGTAATCTGCGGCTTGCGAGTTGTTTCGCACTCAGACCACGACCTCTCGAGACCTAAGGTGATCCGCAGTGACTGACGGCTCCGGCTCGTCGGACGCGTTCGTACTCGGCGATGTCGCGCCCAGCGACGTCCGTGTTCGCTTCTCGCCGTCGCCGACGGGCAATCCGCACGTGGGTGTCATCCGGGCGGCGCTGTACAACTGGGCGTTCGCGCGGCACTTCGGCGGCACGTTCGTGTTCCGTATCGAGGACACCGACGTCAGTCGCGACACCGAGGAGTCCTACGAAGCCATGCTCGATGCCATGCGCTGGCTGGGGCTGCACTGGGACGAGGGGCCCGACGTGGGCGGGCCGCATGCGCCGTACCGCCAGTCGCTTCGTCGCGACATCTACGCCGACGTCGCGGCGAAACTGCTGGACACCGGGAACGCCTACCACTGCTACTGCACCCCTGAGGAATTGGACGAACGTCGCCAGGCTGCCCGCGCGGCGGGCAAGCCCAGCGGCTATGACGGGCGGTGCCGAACGCTGAGCTCCGACCAGGTGGCGGCCTACCAGGCCGAGGGGCGGCAGCCGGTACTACGGCTGCGGATGCCCGACACCGCCATCACGTTCACCGACCTCGTGCGCGGCGAGATCACCGTCGACGCGAACAATCTGTTCGACTACGTTCTGGTGCGGGCCAACGGGCACCCGCTGTATCCGCTGGTCAATCCGGTCGACGACGCGTTGATGGGCATCACGCACGTGTTGCGCGGCGAAGACCTGCTCTCGTCGACCCCGCGCCAGTTGGTCCTGCACGAGGTCCTGCGCGACATCGGCGTGGCCGACGGGCCGCTACCGCGCTACGCCCACCTGCCGCTGGTGACGGGGGAGGGCAATCGCAAGCTGGCCAAGCGCGACCCCGAGTCGTCGTTGCAGCTCTACCGCGATCGTGGGTTCCTGCCCGAGGGCCTGCTGAACTACCTCGCCCTGCTGGGCTGGTCGATCGGCGAGGACCGCGAGGTCTTCTCGTTGGAGGAGATGGCCGAGGCGTTCGACGTCACCAGGGTGAACTCCAATGCCGCCCGGTTCGACCTGCGTAAAGCCGAGGCGATCAACGGCGTATGGCTGCGCAAGCTCTCCGTGGACGACCTGGCCGAGCGGATGGTGCCGCACTTGCAGGCAGCGGGGCTTCTGCCCGACCCGGTGACGACGGAAGCGCTCGAGCTGATCAAGGCGGCGACGCCGCTGGTGCAGGAGCGGATGACGGTTCTGGACGAGTCGGTCGGCATGCTGGGGTTCCTGTTCGCCGGCGACACCGTCGACATCGATCCCGCCTCGGCCGCCAAAGTGCTCACGCCAGAGGCAAAGCCGGTCCTCGAAGCCGCGCGCGCCGCGCTGGACCAGGTCGAGCCGTGGTCGACCGAGGCGATCGAGGCTGCCTTGCGTGCGGCGTTGGTGGACGGCCTGGGCCTGAAGCCGAAGCATGCGTTCGGGCCGGTCCGGGTGGCCGTCACCGGCCGGCGGGTCTCGCCGCCGCTCTTCGAATCGCTGGAGCTGCTGGGTCGGCAGCGTACGCTGGCGCGGATCGACGCCGCCGTCCACGTGGTGCCTGCCTGACCTCACTGTGAATCCTGGAGGGCTGTGCACCCATCAGCGTGCGCTGAGCGGTGGATAGCTCTCCAGAAATCGCGCGCGCCCTCCGCTTGCTGCACGGGCCCGTGGTCACGCCATCGATGACCCATTGACATCACGGACTGTGACACCTAGTCTCAGCAATCGATTTCTCACGTCCGTATCCCCGGAGGGCGCGATGAACACCGACCGACCGACCGAGTCCGATGTCTCGCCCGCGGGCGTGCTGAGCCTGCCCGTCGTCGACGGTTGTTGCGAGGGCGAGTCCTGTGACGACACCGGCCTGGCCGGGCTGAGCCGTCGCGGCTTTCTGGCCCTGGGGGCCACGACGGCGGCAGCCGCGGCGAGCGGAGGGCTCTGGCCGAGCGGAGCGACAGCCGTCCCGGCCAGCCGGCACCTCTCGCGGGAGCGGCTGGCCGGCTTGGCCGAACGCGGCCAGCCGACCGAGTACACCGGCGCTGCCCTCAACCTCATCGGCATGCCGGTGGGTGGAGCTTGCACCGGGCAGGTCTACCTCAGCGGCGACGGCCGGCTGTGGTTGTGGGACGTGTTCAACGCCGACAGCTTCCGTTACGGGGGCGCGGACTGGCTGGGCGTGCACTACGCCGAGCCGCTCACGGTGGACTCGCCGTTCACGACCGGGTTCGCGCTGCGGTGTCGCCGTAGCGACACCACGGACACGCGGCGCATCGACGCCGACGGGTTCGCCGACGTGCGCTTCCGCGGGCGCTACCCGATCGGGCACGTGGACTTCGCCGACGAGGCGTGCCCGGTGCAGATCAGCCTGGACGCCTACTCACCGTTCGTGCCGACGCAGGTGGCCGATTCTTCGCTGCCGGTCACGGTGCTGGAGTACACCCTGACCAACACCTCCGACCAGGTCGTCGACGGTGAGCTCCTGGGTCTGGCGGAGAACCCGGTATGCCTCGACAGTCGCCGGACGCAGCCGATCGTGCTCGCGTCCGCCACCGGCGGGCCGGCCGGCGCTCCGGCCGTGCTGCACACGGCCCGCGCCGCCGAACGCTCCCAGCAGGGCCGGCCGGACATCCTGTTCGAGGACTGGGAGAACGGTTACGACGGGTGGACGGTCGAGGGCACCGCGTTCGGCTCGGGCCCGGTGACCGAGGGCGAATGCCCCGACTACTTCCGGCGCGAAGGCGAGCTGAACGTCAGCGGACAGTGGTTCGTCACGTCGCACAACTGGCGTGACGGCACGCTGCCGGCTGACGACCACACCGGACGGATGACCAGCGCACCGTTCACGGTGGATCGGCGCTACTTCATCGCCGACGTCGGCGGCGGCAACCACCCCGGCTCAGGTGTGCACCTCGTCGTCGACGGCGAGGTCGTCGCCCGGCTGAGCGGGCGCAACTCCGAGATCATGGAAACCGAGTCCGTCGACGTGAGCGCCTACGCCGGGCGGACCGCGACCGTCGAGATCGTCGACGACGGCACCGGCGGCTGGGCGCACGTCAACTGCGACCAGATCCGCTTCTCCGACATTCCGGTCGACGAGCGGCCGATGGAGGACCTGCCGGACGGCGGGACGTTCAGCCTGGCCGCGTTCGACCCCGGTGCGCGCGTACGACCGTCGATCAGCGCGTGGTCGACGCCTGAGGACTGGTTCGACGCCCCCGACGGGCCGGCCGAGGTCGACGCCGGCCTCGACCGCCTGGCGGGAACCGTCACCGTGCCATGGCAGCTGGAGCCGGGGGAGTCGCGCACCATCCGATTCGCGCTGAGCTGGCATTTCACCAAGATCAGCAGCGGGCCGTTCAGCCACATCGACGACGCGGACACGCTGCGAAGGCACTACGGCGAGCACTATCCCGACGCGGAGGCCGTCCTGGCCGACGTGGCGAACCGCGGCGACGAGCTCGCGGAGGCGACGAAGCTGTTCGTGCGCACCTGGTACGACGACTCGACGTTGCCGTACTGGTTCCTCGAACGCACCCTCATCCCGGCGTCCACCGTCGCGACGGGTACGTGCTACCGATTTCAGGACGGCCGGTTCTACGCCTGGGAGGGCATCTACTGCTGCGCCGGCACCTGCACCCACGTGTGGAACTACGCGCAGTCGATCGGGCGGTTGTTCCCCGAGCTGGAACGTGACGCCCGCGAACGCGTCGATTTCGGCCTGGCCTTCCACGACGACACCGGCGCCATCGACTACCGCGCCGAGGAAGCCCGGCACGTGGCCCACGACGGACAGTGTGGCAACGTGCTGCGCGCCTACCGCGAGCACCAGATGTCGTCCGACGCTGCCTTTCTCCGACGGATCTGGCCACGGGTCAAGAAGGCGACGCAGTACCTCATCGATCACGACGGTGAACCCGACGGCCTCCTCGAAGCTGAGCAGTACAACACGCTCGACGCGACGTGGTACGGCAAGATCCCGTGGATCAGCGGCCTCTATGTCGCCGCCCTGCGCGCTGCAGCCGAGATGGCTGACGACATGGGTGATGACGAGTTCGCCGCGACCTGCCGCGAGCTCGCCGACCGAGGTTCGGCCCAGCTGGACGAGACGCTCTGGAATCCCGAGTACGGCTACTACGAGCACCACGTCGACCCGGACCATCCGGAGGCCACCAATGCCAACCGGGGTTGTCATATCGATCAGATGTTCGGCCAGACCTACGCCCACCAACTGGGTCTGCCGCGGGTGTTCGGCGAGCAGAAGTCGCGCACGGCGCTGGAGAGCTTGTACCGGAACAACTTTTTGTCCGACGCGCAGGCCTACAAGAAGGAATCCGGCATCGACGGCGGCCGCGTGTACAGCACCGAAGGCGAGGCCGGCACCGTCATGTGTACCTGGCCCTTCGGCGGGGCGGAGCAGGCACCGGGTGCGGGCGACCCCGGATTCGTGGCGTACTTCAACGAGGTGTGGACCGGACAGGAGTACCAGTTCGCCGCGCACCTCATGGCCGAGGACATGGTCGACGAGGCGTTGGCGGTGACGCGCGCCATCCACGACCGGCACTCGGCCGACAAGCGCAACCCGTTCAACGAGGTCGAGTGTTCCGACCATTACACGCGGGCGATGATGAGCCATGCCGTGCAGCTGGCGGCCGCCGGATACGAGTACCACGGCCCGCGCGGCCATCTGGGGTTCGCGCCGAAGCTGACGCCGGAGAACTTCGCCGCGGCGTTCACCGTCGCCGAAGGATGGGGACTGTATCGCCAGGAGCGCACTGGCGGTCGCCAGGTCAGTGAGGTTCAGTTGCGGCACGGGCGGCTGAGCGTGCGCTCGTTCGCCACCCAGGCGGTCGAGCCGACCGGTACGCGTCCGGTCATCGTCGAGAAGGTGGCCGAGCGGCGGCGGACGCGGATCCACCCGGACGATGTGCTGGTCGACGGCGCCCGAGTAGTGATCAGCATGACCGACCCCGTCGAGCTCGCCGCCGGCGAGAGCCTCGTGGTGACGGTGCTGTGACCGGCCGGCGACGAGCGCGCGTCATCGCGCTGAGCGGGTTTCTGGGTGCTGGGAAGACGACGACCCTGGCGGCGATGGCGCGGCGGCTGGAGCGCCGTGGCTCGCGGGTCGCCGTGGTCACCAACGACCAAGGCCGTGACCTGGTTGACACCCGGGTCGCCGCGGCAGCCGGGGTTAACGTCTCGGAGGTCACCGGCGGCTGCTTCTGCTGCCGGTTCGAGGACCTGGCCGACGTGGTCAGTATGGCGGTCGAGCGCAACGACGCAGACGTCGTCCTCGCCGAGGCCGTGGGGAGCTGTACCGACCTGTCGGCGACGGTGGCGCGCCCGTTACGGCGCACGTACGGCGACGTCGTCGAGGTCGCACCGTTGACCGCCGTCGTCGACCCGGCCCGATTCACCGCGTTCGACCGTTCGTTGAGCCTCACCGACCCCGGCGACGATCTGGCCTATCTGTTCGACCGACAGTTGGCCGACGCCGACGTGATCGCGGTCAACAAGATCGACCTGGCCGCTCCGGCGGAGATCGACGCCGTGCGCGCTTCGGTACGCCAACGCCACCGGCATGCGCGAGTCGTGCCGTACTCCGCGGCCACCGGGCAGGGGCTGGACACGTTGGTGGACCTCCTCCTGGACGGCCCCGACCTACCGGAGCGCGACATCGAGATCGACTACGACCGCTACGCCGCCGCCGAAGCGGAACTGGCCTGGCTGAACCACCGCGTCCGAGTGGAACCCGCTGCCCAGCCGGGCACGTTCGCCTCGGCCGCATGGGGACATGCGGTGCTGTCGTCTCTCGGTAGCGTCGCCGTCCGGAACCGCTGGCAGGTCGGGCACGCCAAGCTGGTGATCGAACCGCCGGGGGAGCCGTCGACGTTCACGAAGTTGAGTCTCGTGGCGGCCGGCAGTCGGCCGATGCTCGACGCCGACGGCGGCGCCATGCGGCGGGCGAGCGTGCGCGTGAACGCGCGGATCGCGTGCCGGCCGGACCAGCTCGACGCCGCGATCGCGGACGCGATCCGGGCGGGCGACGACGCCGCGGGTTCGCTGTCGGTGGCCGAAGGCGAGCCGGCGTCGTTCGCGCCGATGTATCCGCGACCGCAGTACCGGCTGCCGGCGACGCCATCGTGACGCCCCTGCTGCACATGAAGGGCATCGTCAAACACTACGGCGGTGTTCGCGCGCTGCGCGGTGTCGACTTCGCCGTCGGCGCGGGTGAAGTGCACGCGCTGCTCGGCGAGAACGGGGCGGGGAAGTCGACGTTGATGAACGTGCTGTCCGGGGTGGTCCGCCCGGACGGCGGCCATATCGAGATCGGCGGCGAGGTGGTCGAACTGGCGACGCCGGCTGCCGCCCAGAACGCCGGTGTCGCCATGATCCACCAGGAGCTCGATCTGGTGCCGCAAGCGTCGATCATGGCGAACCTCTTCCTCGGCCGTGAGCACAGGACCACGTGGCGCACCCTCGACCGCAGCGCGATGCGGCGCGAATCCGCTGCCGTGCTCGCTGACCTCGGCGTCGACCTGGAGCCGTCACGTCAGCTCAGCTCGTTGCGGGTGGGCGAGCAGCAGATGGTGGCCATCGCCAAAGCGCTCAGCCTCGATGCGCGGATCCTGGTGATGGACGAACCGACATCGGCGCTGAGCGACTCGGAAGTGGACCGGTTGTTCGCGATCTTGCCGCGGCTTCGCGGCCGGGGCATGGGCGTGGTGTTCATCTCGCACCGGATGGACGAGATCGCCGTCATCGCCGACCGCGCCACCGTCATGCGCGACGGCCACAACGTGGGCTCGTTCGACGTGGCCGACACCCCGGCGTCCGAAGTGATCCGGATGATGGTCGGCCAGCCGATCGAGCAGCTGTTTCCCGAACGTCGCCCGCCTGGCTCGCGGTTCCGGCTCGAGGCGCGCGGGCTCAGCGTGGACACAGGCCGAAACGCGGCCGGACGGACCGAGCCGCGCGGGGTCGACCTGACCGTTCGCGAGGGCGAGATCGTCGGGCTGGCCGGTCTACTCGGCGCCGGTCGGACCGAGGTGCTGGACGCGATGTTCGGACTGGCCGGGCCGCGCCTGCGCGGAACGGTGAAAATCGACGGCGAGCCGGTACGCCTGGACTCGCCGCGGGCTGCTCTCGCTGCGGGCATCGGGTACGTCCCGGAAGATCGGCGCGCGGCCGGGCTGGTGATGAAAGAGTCCGTGGCCGCGAACATCGTGCTGGCCGCGTTACGTGGCTTGGCCCGGTTCGGGTGGCGTGATCGAGCGAACGAACGAGCGGCGGTCGCGTCGTCGATCAGCGAGCTGCAGATCAAGGCCGCCAGCCCGGACGTCGCGGTCGGCACGCTGTCCGGCGGCAACCAGCAGAAGGTCGTCTTCGCCCGGCATCTGTTGCGGCAGCCCAGGCTCCTCCTGCTGGACGAGCCGACCCGGGGCGTGGACATCGGCGCCAAGACCGAGATCTACCGGCTACTGGCGCGGCTGGCCGAGGGCGGGATGGCCGTCGTCCTCGCGTCGTCGGAGATGCCGGAGCTGATCGGTGTCTGCGATCGCATCGTGGTGCTGCGCGGCGGCCGCAACGTCGGTGAGCTGCAGGCCGCCACCACCAGCCAGGAGGAGATCCTCGCCGCGGCCAGTCTCGATCAGCACCCCACCGACAGCGCTGTGGAGGCCGAATGAGCGTCGAACCTACGGTGACGAGCGGAGCCGGTCAGCAGCCCGAACCGTCGGGGGACCACGAGCCGGCCGGCCGCCGGTTCGTCATCCCGGAACGCTTCTTCACCTTCCAGAGCTACGGCGCCCTGCTGCTCGTCTTTCTCGCCGCGGTGGCGTTCTCACCGCGCCGCGACGGCGAGATCGTCTTCTTGAACTCGGACAACCTGCTCAACATCGTCCGGGCGGTCTCCGAGATCGGGATCCTGGCTGTCGGCGTGACGTTCGTGATCCTGGTCGCGGGCATCGATCTGTCCGTCGGCGCGATCCTCGGCCTGGCTGCCACCGGGACGGCGAGCCTGCTGATGGTCAACGACTTCGGTGTCGCCCTGACGGTGTTGATCATCCTGCTCATCGGGCTGGTGTTCGGGGCGACGCAGGGGTACTTGTCCGCTCGGCTCGGTATCCAGGCGTTCATCGTGACGTTGGCCGGCATGCAGGTCGCGCGGGGATTGGCGCGGATCTGGTCCGGTGGGCAGGGAATCCCGCTGGCCTACGGCGACGGGGAGGGGCTGGCCCCGGAGACGTTCGCGCTGATCAACTCGCGGACATTCAACGGCACCGTCCCAATCCCCGCGTTGATCTTCGCCGCCGTGGGCGTGATCGCGATCGTGGTGGTGCGCAAGACCGTGTTCGCCAGGCACATCTACGCCATCGGCGGCAACGAGCGCGCCGCGCGGCTGTCGGGAATCCCGGTGACCCGAGTCAAAGTGGCCGTCTTCGCCATCTCCGGTGTCCTCGCGGCACTGGCGGGGATCATCCACGCCGGCCAGCTCAATCAGGGCAGCCCCAACGACGGGTTCACCTACGAGCTCGACGCCATCGCGGCGGTCGTCATCGGCGGCACCAGCCTGATGGGCGGCGTCGGGACGATCTCGGGGACGCTGGCCGGCGCCCTGCTCCTGGGCATCCTCAACAACATCCTCGCCCTGAACAACATCGACTCGAACGTCCAGCTGCTGGTCAAAGGCGTGATCATCGTCGCTGCCGCCGGCGTACAGACGTTCCGGTCGCAGCGATGACCGACGTTCCCCCAACAAGAGAGGTACCCATCGACATGCCGACATCGAGGAGCCTGCCGTGGTGGCGTCGCCGAGCCGGTGTACTGGCCTGTGGCGCTGCGTTGATCATGACCGCCGCGTGCGGTACGGAGTCCGACGTCCCTGAGTCCGCCGGCGGCGATGCCGAACCGGAGGAAGCCGAGTGCCAGGGCCCGGACGGTGAGTACCTGATCGGGATGAGCCAGGCCAACGTCGCCGAGCCGTATCGGGAACAGATGGACGACGACATCCGGGCCGCTGCCGCCGAGATCGACCAGTTCGAGGTGGTGTTCGCCGACGCCGCGCAGGACAACTCCAAGCAGGTCTCCGACGTCGAGAACTTCCTGACTCAGGGGATCGACCTGCTGATCATCAGCCCGAACGAGGCTGCGCCGCTGACGGCGATCGTCGAGCGCGTCCACAACGAGGGCGTGCCCGTCATCGTCCTCGACCGCAAGATCGAGAGCGAGGCGTACACGCAGTTCATCGGGGCTGACAACGCCGAGATCGGCCGCGCCGCGGGCGAGTACGTGGCGACCGAACTGCTGCCCGACGGCGGCAGGGTGGTCGAGCTGAAGGGTCTGCCAGGGTCGACCCCGGCCCAGGAACGCGCCGAAGGCTTCCGCGAGGGCATCGCGGCCAACCCCGGCGTCGAGATCATCGCCGAAGGGGTCGGCGACTGGCTGCGAGAGAAGGGACAGAGCCAGTTCGAGGCGATTTTGCAAGCCGAGCCGAGCATCGACGTCGTCTACGCGCACAACGACCCGATGGCCGAAGGTGCGTATCTCGCCGCTGACGCCGCAGGCCGGGCCGGGGAGATGAAGTTCATCGGTATCGACGCGTTGCCGATTCCCTCCGGCGGTATCAAGGCGGTGGAGGCCGGCCGATTGTCGGCGACGTTCGTCTACCCGACCGGCGGCAGTGAAGCAGTCGCGACGGCCGAACAGGTTCTGCTCGAGTGTGCCGATGTCGACCAGGAACAGATCCTCGAGACCGAACTGGTCACCGCGGACAACGCCGCCGACGTCTACAGCCGCAATTCCACTGGCTGACCCGCTGATCGTCGACTCCCCACTGCTCCCAGGAGGCCTTGATGACCGTTCCACGAGCACGACGATCAACGATCGGACCGCGGCTGCAGCGCCTGGCCGCGGCTACCGGAAGCCTCGTCCTCACCGCGGTGACGGCCGTTGCGGCGGCGGCAGACCCGGCCGCCCCAGCACCGCAGCCGTCTGCGGCGGAGACCGGCCCGGTGGGCTGGGACGCATTCGCTCGGCTCGACCGACTGCCGGAACTGACCGACGGCACGGCGACCGAACAGTTCTCGAGTTTCGACCGCACCGGCGACAACGACGACGGGTTCGAGGGCACGTACTCGTGCCTGCGCCAAGGCGAGCACGGCTGCGTCATTGCCGAGCACGACGGCGCCGGACAGATCGGCTCGATCTGGTTCACCCGCGACGGCGGCGACGTCACCAACACCGGTGACATCGTCATCGAGCTCGACGGCGAGATCGTCCTGCACGCGCCCCTGCAGGATGTCGTCGACGGCGAGCTGGGTGAACCGTTCGTGTTCCCGCTCGTCGCCAACGCCGATCAGAGTTCCGGCGGCGTGACGATCAAGGTGCCGATGGCCTATCGCGAGTCCATGCGGGTCAGTGTCAGCGAGAATCCGCTGTTCTACCACGTCACCTATCGCACGTTCGCCCACGCGCGCGGCGTCGAGACGTTCGATCCGGGCGAGGTTCCCGATGACGTTCTGGCCACGATGGCCGCCTATGGAACCCAGGACCCGAAGCCGGACCGCGACGACGAGCAGACCACGTCGTCGCAGTTCGAGCTGGCACCCGGAAAGAGCACCACGCTGGCCCGGTTGACCGGTCCCGGCACCATCAACGAGCTGCGGCTGCGGTTGCCGCAGGTCGTCGGGCCGGACGAAGGCCCGGAGGTCACCGACGACGGCCGCGCTCACGTCGGCTCCAGCACGTTCACCGTGGCGATCGACCCGGACAACGAAGGGGTTCGCCTGACCCGCCGGCAGGACACGCTCTCCGGTGATCAGCGCGCGACGATCCTCGTCGACGGGACCGAGGTCGGCGAATGGGACCCGCTACCGAGCACCGGCGGGCAGTGGGCCGACCAGGCCGTCGAGCTGCCTGCGTCCGTCACGGCCGGGAAGTCCTCGATCACGATCCGCAACGAGTTCATTTCCGCGGGCATCGACTACAACGAGTTTCGCTACTGGGTGGACTCCATCGTCGGCGGCGAGGACGTACGCACCGACGAAGTCGACGTCGGACCGAGCGACGAGGCGCTGGCCAGCGAGGCTGCGCACGAGTACGAGATCGAGGAGCAGCGGTGGGAGGGCCAGCAGACCTACACCTATCCCGCTGACCCCGGGCAGGAGGACGAAGTGGCCCGCTCCGATGCACTACTTCGGGATCTGCGGCTGCAGATCAGCTTCGACGGCGAGCAGACCGTCGACGCCCCGGTGGGGGAGTTCTTCGGCTCCGGGCTGGGTGAGACCGAGGTCCGCTCGCTGATGTATGCGATGGAGGACACCGACGACGGCTCGTACTGGTCGTGGTGGCCGATGCCGTACGCCCGCAGCGCCGAGGTACGTCTGGTCAACGACTCCGAGGTCGAGCTGACCGCGGGGGATGCGTCGCTGAGCTGGACCCGCGACCCAGCCAACGCCCGAGCCCTGCGCGGTCCGGACCCGTCCCTCGGCTACTTCCAGGCCGAGAGCAAGCGCGGCGAGACCAGCAACGGGTCGGACTGGGTGTTCATCGACACCGTCGGCCGGGGCCGCTTCGTGGGCGTCAACCACACGATGGAAGGCCGCATCACCAGCGGCAACATCCGCAACTACCTGGAAGGCGACGAACGGGTCTACGTCGACGGTTCGAAGACGCCGCAGATCTACGGGACCGGCTCGGAGGACTTCTACGAAGGCGGCTGGTACTTCAACCGCAAGGAGTTCTCCAACCCCACCAACGGTGCACCGGAGATGGAGACGCGCAGTTTCGGCTGTGAGTACCAGTGCGACGCCGCCTACCGGCTGATGATCGCCGACCCGGTCGACTTCAACAGCCGGCTGCGTTTCGGCATCGAACCCGGGCCGACCGCGAACGAACCCGCGGTCTACGGCTCCACCGCGTTCTGGTACGGGCACGAGGACCGCGTCGACTTGCGCGTCAGCGACACCATCGACGTCGGCGACCCGGACAGTGAAGCGGGGCACGACTACACCGGTGGCGATGACGTGACCGAGTTGACCTCGACTTTCGAGGGCGATTTCGACACCGTGGCGATGACCGAGGATCTGCGGTCGTCGGCGGAGACCGTCACGTTCACCGTCGACGTCGACCCCGGCAACGACGGGGTACGGCTGCGCCGATTGTCCGACCAGAGCGTCGCCGGCCAGGCGGTCACGGTGAGTGTGAACGGTGAACCGGCGGGAACGTGGCGCCAGCCGCGGGGCAACGAGGCACAGCGTTGGCTGCACGACGACTTCGAGCTGCCCGGTGTGCTGACGGCGGGCACGTCGTCGTTGACAGTCGAACTCACCCCGGTCGAGAACGCGCCCGCGTGGTCGGGTGCCGCCTACGAAGCGCTGTCGTACGTGACCGCCTTCCCGGACAGGTCGGCGCCCGGCCCGGTGCGTGACGTGCGTGCCACCGGTCGCGCCACCAACGCCGTCGACCTGACCTGGCCGGCTGCGGTGGACGACGTCGGCGTCGCCGGTTACGAGGTGCACGCCTCGCTAGAGGCCGGATTCGAGCCGTCGGAGTCCACCCTGGCGGGCACGGCCGCGGTGCCGGGCTTCACCCATGCCGAGCTGGGCCTGGCCCAGACCTGGCACTATCGCGTCCGGGCCGTCGACTCAGCCGGGTTGAGCGGGCCGTGGTCGGACGAGGTGTCGGCGGCATCGGGCACGACGCTGAACATCGAAGGCGAATCGATGCTGCCGGCCGATTCCTCGACCGCTCCAATCGGGGCCCAAGGCAACTGTTGCGGAGCGTCGTGGTCCGGTGGGGCGCAGCTGTGGTTCGAAGCCGAATCCGTCGGAGACACCGCGACGCTGTCGTTCACCGTACCGGTATCGGGCACGTACGACGCGTCGGCGATCCTGACCCAGGGCGGCGACTACGGCGTGGTGGAGCTGGCCGTGGACGGCGTGGCGCTCGCAGCGCCGTTCGACGGGTTCAACGATCAGGTCCGCGTCGCCGATCCGGTCACACTGGGCGGTGTGGAACTCGACGCCGGAGCGCACGAGCTGACCCTGACCGTGACCGGAAAGAACTCCGCCGCCACCGGCCACCTGGTCGGTCTCGACCGGTTACTCCTGGCGCTGGCGAGCGCCTGATCGGCCCTCCGGTCGGGCGGGGCTGCCGGTTTGGAGACAAGCCGCGCGGACCGCTATCCTTACGTCGCGGTCGCGCGGCATTCCCGCCCGACTCGGTGGGGTATGGTGTAATTGGCAGCACGACTGATTCTGGTTCAGTTAGTCTAGGTTCGAGTCCTGGTACCCCAGCTCCTCTCGCGCGGATGAACGGTAGTGCGCCATGGCGTGCGGCGCGTCACCACTCGATCTCCACGTGGTGCGAACGCCCATCGGCTGCGGAACTGTCGGCGACGATGGTCACCTCGTTCTCCTGGATGTCCACCTCGACCGTCGGGTCGGCGTGAACCACGCTGGGCCGGTGACCTCGCGGCAGGGTCACCACGGTGCGGCACTCGTCCTGAAGCTGGCTGGCTTCGGCCGTGGCGATCTCCATCCGACGAGGTTCCAACAGCAGCGTGGACACACAGCTTTGCGCGGTGCCTGCGATCTGCGTCCCAGCCGCCTCGACCGTCGCCGCGGCGTGGAAGTTCGCGCTGGAGAACCCGATCTTCCTGGCCGACACCGCCTGGACCTCGCCATCGTTGCGCAGGACGTCCACGGCTGGGTCGCGCGCCCACCGGCGGGCTTCGTCCGGTCCGGCCAGCGGCACCATCAGATAGGCGTACGAGGCGCCGTCAGGCTTGACGCCGTGGTCCATCCACGCGGTGTGGAAGGTGTTGGTGTGCACCTCGGTGCTGCCGCCCTGGGCGATGTCGGCGAACGCGCCCGAGCGGGTCTCGCGCAGGAACTCCACCTCCCGGGGCCGGTCGAGCATGATGAAGCTGGCCACACCGGGTAGCGTCAGCCGGCGCACGCCGGGGAAGCTGGCCCGCCACCCGTCCTCGCCGGACTCCGGAACCACCGCGCCGTCGATGTGCCACTGCTGCATCTCGTCGGTCTTGATCGCCCGGTTCTCCAGAATCGTCTCGACGGGATGGTCACTGCCGCCGGTGATGTCGGCGCCGAGGCACACGATGCTGTCGCCGAGGAAGAACCACGACAGTTTGGCCACCATCGTCGACTCGTAGCTCTGCAGATGCTGGACCCAGCCGGCATAGGCAGGGTGCTGGTAGAAGCCGTCGTCAGCGCGGTTCCCGCCCACCTGGGACCCGCCGACGAAGTCGAAGCTGCCACGCCCGTTCTCGCTCTGTTCATGCGGCTGCGTGTCGATGGTCGTGCCGGGCATGCGGTACGGATCGACGGTGGGGAACCAGTTGATGTACTGAGCCTGTTCGGACTCCAGGTACAGATAGCGGGCGCCTGAGCCTTGGTGCCAGGCCTTCGTGTTCTCGTTCGACTGGGTTTCGAACCCGCGGGTGCGCAGGCTCGCGGTGGCCAGACTGAAGCACCAGCCCTCGCCTCGGGCCAGGACCCGGTCCATCTCCGGGAACAACCTCGGCCCCGGGGGCTCACTCAAAGCCGGTACGTCGGATTCGAGCAACTTCAACGCCAGGAGCGCCTCGGCCAACGGCCGCAGCGTGAAATAGGGCACGTCGGTCGACTTCTGCAGCCAACCCTTGACGTAGCCCTGCCATTCGCGTGCGTACTCCTCTGGTGCGCCTTCGGCGTGCATGAGGATGCCGGCCATCAACCAGGCGGAGTTCGTGTTGTCTCGGCCCACAGCACGTCCACATACCGGTGGCATGGTCTGCGCCTCGCTGGTCCACGGCACGAAGCTGCGAACCACACTCTGTCGGAACGGTTCCACCTGCTCCGGTTCGAGGTCCCACTGCGTGCCGCCGAGCATGGCCAGGATGTAACTGGACGCGGTGACCAGCGCACGGCCGTAGGTCCCGGTGTAGGGCACGTTCGTGTGCGCGATCAGCGAACCGTCGAAGTACAGCCCGTCGCCAGAGGTGGTCAGCTCGATCGCTTCGGGCACACCGCCGGCGGCGAGCTCGACGCGTTCGGCATCGTCGGTCAAAGCGGCGGCAACCAGAGCGTTCTGGCACAGGAACAGGCGGTTCGACCCAGTCGAGAGCTTGTACCGGTCGTCGCCGGGCGGGTACATGTACTTCGGATCCGGGACGAAGTGGGCGAACGCGGCAGCGAGATCGGTGCGCAACTGGTCGGGCACGACACTCCGGGTCAACGCCGTCGCCTCGAGAATCCCGCGAGGTCCGCCGATCTCGAAGTGATACCAGTTGCCGAATTCCGCGGTGTCGACGTTGTACTGCAGGTCGTGCAGGGTTTGAAGCCCCTCGACGATGATGCGGCCGAGTTCGGGATCGTTCTGGTACGGGGATCCGGCTGCGGCCCACGACTTCGCCATGTCGGCGAGGTTCAGCGCCGTGGTCTGAATCGGGCGAGAGTCGGTGATCCCGGCGAGTGGCTCGTCCGCGAAGACCCGGTCACGACCCGATTCATCCACCACCGTTGCCCAGAGATTCTCGGTCGTCCGGGTCATCGCCTCGATGGTCTTGACGATGTCGGGATGGCTGGTATCGGCGTCGGCGGGGCCGGCCAGGAGTTCGGCGTAGCGCTGGCGGATGAGTTCGAACTCGTCGTCGGCGTTCGCGGCGTGTGCGCTGCGCGGTGAGAAGATGCTGAAACCGGCGATCCCGGCCACCACCCCCGCTCCTGCACCGAGGAATTTTCGCCGGGACAACTCGACTTCGTGACGGACATGCATCATGACCTCCGGAAGTACGTCTGCGGGACTGGGGCCGGGTCGATCAGCGCTCGATCGTGACTCCCTTCGTGGAGAACACGGACGTGAACGGCCAGAGTTTGAGGTTCTGGACGTGCGGCTTCACGAGCAGGTTGTAGCCACCCCACAGCACGGGGAGCTCGACGAACGCCTGATCGCGCGCGACAGCGCATTCGACGAGAAGTTCGAAGCGCTTGTCGGGGTCGGCCTCGGCCAGCGCCTGGCGGGCGAGGTCGATGGCCTTCTCGCACTCTGGAACTCGGTTGCCGTCCAGGACAGCCAGGTATTCCTCCGGCGATGCTCCGCCATTGACGGCGTCGACGTACTGCTGCCCGACGTCCGGCGGCACCAGGTTGATACCTCCGATGCGCGCCGAGGCGGCCGGCATGATGCGCTGGGCCGCCGATTCCAGTGCCGGCGGCGACACCGAGGTGTTCAGCGCGTAGAAGCCGACGTAGTCGTCGGGCATGAGCTGTTCGATGCGCTCGAGGAACAGGCCTCGCTCGATGTTGTCGATGGTGACCTGGATGCCCAAGTCGTTCCGCCACATCTCGCCGATCGCCTCGACCCAGGGGCTGGACTGGTAATCCATCAGCGTGATGGTCGGCAGCCCTTGGCCGTCGGGGAACCCGGCGTCGGCGAGGAGCGAGCGGGCCCGTTCGACGTCGTACTCGACGCCGGGGACCTGGTCGGAGCCCTCGATGACCTCCGGGACCATCGAGTTGCCCGGGACCGCGGGCTTGCTGATCTCACCCAAGGCGTCCCGGTCGATCGCGATCGAGAGCGCTTCGCGGATCCGCACGTCGTGCAAGACCGTGTTCGCACTGTTCAGAATGATCAGCTGCCGGATCTGGTTCGGTGGCGCCGTGGCCAGGTCGGCAGACACGTCCGAGGTCGTGACGGCTTCCAGGTCGTCTTCGATGCGACCGGACACATCGATCTCGTCGCTTTGGTAGCTCAGCAGATCCGCGGTCGTCCCGCCGGCGTTGAACGTGACGTCGATGCCGTCGAGGTGGTAGTGCTCGGCGTCCCAGTAGTGCTCGTTGCGCCGCAGCGTGGCGCCCTGGTTGACGCGGAAGCTCTCCAGCACGAACGCGCCGTTGCTGACCCAGGCCTCGCCGGTGAGCCACTGGTCGCCGAGTTCCTCGATCGTCGGTGGATGCAGGGGGAGGAACTCGGAATGGGCCAGACGCAGCAAGAGCGTCGAGTTCGGTGCTTCGAGCGTGATCTCGAGCGTGGCGTCGTCGGGGGCCTTGACGCCGACGTCGTCGAAGTTGGTGGTGGTGCCGTTCATGTAGTCACCAGCGCCGGCCACGAGCATGTTGGCCTGGTTGTAGGACGGTGCGGCTTCCCCGGCGACACCTGGCGTGAGGATCCGCTTCCAGTTCCACAGCAGGTCTTGGGCGGTCACCGGGTCGCCGTTGGACCACATGGCGTCGTCGCGCAGGTGGAAGGTGTAGGTGAGCTGGTCGTCGGAGACCTCCCAACTCTCGGCCACACCGGGCAGCACGTTGGACGGGTCGTCGGCGTCCAGGACGACCAGCCCCTCCCACAAGGCGGTCATGATGATCTGCCCGTTCGACGAACCACTGGCGATGGCCGGGTCGAGGTCGGCGACCGGGATCATCGAGACCCGGAGGATGCCGCCAGAGTCGGGCTGATCGCCGCCGGCTCCACCGTCGTCGGCGTCCGAGCCGCTATCGTCGCCGCTGAATCCGCACCCGGTGCTGAAGGCGGCGGCACTGGCGAGGGTTGCCGCCAGGAACGTGCGGCGGCGGATCGGTCGTGGCTGGTTCATGTGGAACCTCCAAGCACAGTGGTCGTTCACGAGGACGGTTGATGGGCGCTGCCCGGGTTCGCGTGCGCGGTGGCGCTGCGAACCCAGTGCTGCGGGGCCAGCTCGACCAGGTCGCCGGATCGGGTGTCGATCGCGGTGTTCGCCTGCCACGGCATCGGCGCGGTCCGGATGGGCAGCACGGCGGCAAGCAGCGCCTGGGTGTAGGGGTGCTGAGGGTTCGTGAAGATCGTTCGAGTGGGCCCGGCTTCGACGACGTGGCCGGAGGCCATGACGACGACGCGGTCGCACAGCCGCTGGGCGACCGCCAGGTTGTGCGTGATGAACAGCATCGACAGGCCCAACCTGCGTTTGAGGTCGTCGAGCAGGTCGAGGATCTGCGCCTGAATCGACACGTCGAGCGCTGAGGTGGGCTCGTCACAGACCAGAAGCTGCGGTTCGAGGGCCAACGCACGGGCGATGGCCAGCCGTTGTTGCTGGCCGCCGGAGAACTGCCGTGGGTAGGCGTGGGCGCGCGCTCGCGGGATACCCACCAGCTCGAGTAGTTCCAGCGCCCGGGCTCGGCGCTCGGCTGGGCTACCGACTTTGTGGACACGCAGCGGTTCGACGATGTTGGCCATGGCGGTCAGATGCGGCAGCAACGACCCGTAGGGATTCTGGAACACCATCTGGACGCGCCGGCGCAGGCCGTGCAGCTCGGACCCGGCTGCGGTCAACAGGTCGTGCCCATCGAAGGTCACCATGCCGCCAGCCGGTTCGATCAACCGCATGATCAGCCGAGCCAGCGTCGACTTCCCGCTGCCGGACTCACCGACCACGCCGACAGCCTCGTTCGCATTGATCGTGATGCTGACGTCGTCCACGGCGTGCACGTCGCCGCCGCGGCCTTGGAAGACCTTCACCAGATTGCGGGCCTGCAGCACAGGGTCGGCTCGGGTGTCATCCCGGGATTCGCCCGGCGTGTCGTTCCCGTCAGTCGTGACGTCGGGCGCGGCATCCAGGAGACGCCGTGAGTACGGCTGCTGGGCGTGGGAGACGAACTGGTCCATCGACGCGGTCTCGATCGTCTGCCCGTCTTTCATGACGACGACGTCGTCACAGACGTAGCGGGCGACGCCGAGGTCGTGGGTGATCATCACGACCGCCAGGCCGTCCTCGCGCAGCTTGGTGAACACGTCCAGCACCTGGCGCTGGATCGTGACGTCGAGCGCGGTGGTGGGCTCGTCGGCGATCAGCAGCCGGGGCCGGGCCACGATCGCCATCGCGATCATGGCGCGCTGCCGCATGCCGCCGGAGAGCTGGAACGGATACATCCGGATTCGCCGCTGGGGCTCGGGGATGCCGACCCGGTCGAGCGCGTCGATCGCGCGGTCGACGGCCTCCTTCCGGCCACAGCTGCCATGCCAGCGCAGATGTTCGGTGAGCTGGGCTTTCAGCGTCCGCGTGGGGTTGAGCGCGGACATGGCGTTCTGGAAGACCATGCCGATGCCGGGCCCACGGACCGCACGCAGCTCGTCTTCGGAGAGCTTCAGCAGATCGGTACCGTCGAACTCGGCCGTACCGGAGACCACCGCACTGTCGGGCAGCAGCCGCAGCAGTGCCCGCATACTGACGGTCTTGCCCGACCCCGACTCGCCCACGATGGCCAGCGCGCCGTTGGCGGGCACGTCGGCGTTCAGATGCGCGGCCGGGACGAGGCCACCGCCCCGGTTCCGGAACGCGACGCAGCGAGCTGGGCAAACGATCTGCCGGACGAGGAAACCAACCACGGCTGCCAACTGCGCAGCGTGCTTGACGACTTCCGTCATGGGCGCCGCCCGGAGACCAGCGGCGCAAGCGGCCGGGCGGCCATCGAACTGATCACGGCCTTGTACAAGTCGGCCTTCACCGGACAGACCGTCAAGCGCAACGAGATCGAGGCGGGAGACCCGTTCTACTACCGCCTCGACGGTGCCGCATTCGAGAGGATGTGAGGAACCTGGTGAGCCGACCTCGGCGGCCGAACGTGCTGGCGATCAGGGGTACGGTTCGCGCTACGTGCCGGCGCCGGGGTGGCGCCGCGATGAGAGGAAGGGCGGACATGGCGACGACGCCGCATGGCAACGAAAACCTGCTTCGCGCCGATGACGACCTTCTGACGTGGGAAGGTGCGATCGAGCTGGAGCACACGCCGCAGTGGACTCGCGCTTGGCGCATCCAGCACAGCCGGCGTGAGCTGTACGCCAGCACGGAGTTGGAGTTGCGTGCGGCGATGCCGGCCGGGGTCCGGGTCGCCTTCGGGACGGACACGACGACCATCCGCGGCCGAGCGGTCGTAGGCGACGTGGAGGGTTACGCCTCCGCGGGCGAGATCAGCCCGGTGGACGTGGTGGTCGACGGTGGTCTGGTGGCGTCGTCGCCGGTGACGTCAGACGGAAGGTTCGACGTCGACCTACCAGCGGGGGAGAAGACCCTGGAGCTGTGGCTGCCGCAGTTCGGCGACTTCCGGCTCGCCTCGCTGGAGCTCGACACCGACGCGCGGGTGTGGCGCGCCGAGAGAGCGGCGCGGCCGAGACTGATCACGTACGGAAGCTCGATCACGCAGTGCCGAGCAGCAGCGTCGCCGACGCGCACCTGGCCGGCCCTGGTCGCCCGAGAGCTGGGCCTGGATCTGACCTGCTTGGGCTATGGCGGCCAGTGTCATCTCGACCCGATGGTGGCTCGGATGATCCGGGACCGGCCCGCCGACGTGATCATCACCTGCCTGGGCATCAACGTGTACGGCTCCGGCACGTTCAACCGACGATCGTTCCTGCCCGCGGTGATCGGACTGCTCAGCACGATCCGCGATGGACACCCGAACGTACCCATCCTCGTGATCACGCCGATCATCTCCCCGGCGCGCGAACACACGGTGTCTGCCACCGGCATGACACTGGCCCAGATCCGCGAGGAGGTCGCGCGAGCCGCCCAGGTGCTCCGCGAGCACGGAGACGACGACGTTCACCTCTTGAACGGCCTGGACGTGGTGGGTGCCGAGCAAGCGCACGTGCTGGACGACGGCCTGCACCCGAACGCCGAGGGATACGCCGGCATGGCCGCGGCGATCGCACCGGTGGTGCGCAAGTTGCTCGGCCCAGACGGCCGGTTTGGTACTGACCGCCTCCTCGGGTAATGTTTCACCTCGCGACCTTGGTCGCACGGCCCCGTTGTGTAGCGGCCTAGCACGCCGCCCTCTCAAGGCGGTAGCGCGGGTTCGAATCCCGTCGGGGCTACCAGAGCGATTGCCCCTCACCTGCTGAAACGTAGGTGAGGGGCAATCTTGCTATATCCGACCATCATTGGCCAGGACTGGCTGCCCACGCGTGTTTCTGCGCCGAAATGATCGCGGCGAGTGACCGCGTTCGGCGAGCCCCCACGCTAGAGAAACCGCGAGCTGGTCCGAGCTGTTCAAGCAGGCCGAAACGAGTTCGTGTCGGCGTCATGACACGCTTGGTGTTGTCGCTAGGCATGGCTCGTCTGCATTATTCGGTGGGATCGCTGTGGAGATCGGGACGATCATGCTCGTGTGAGCGGTCCATGGTCGAAAAACCGGCGCGTGCGACGTTCGGCGGCTGATTTCGCGTCGGTTTCTTGAGCATGGACCGTTGTCACGCGCACGAACCACCCCGGGCGGCGCCCAGCGGCGCAGCCTCGACGTCGCCTCCGTGCCGGCCAACCAGATCCCAGGGACCTTGCAATCGCGGTAACACGTATCGCCGCCAAGATCCCGGTCAACGAGTCGTCCGCCTCCGGCTCGGGCCGGAAGTCGAGCGCGGGTGTCGACAGAGCCAGGCGCATCTGGACCGTTACTCAGCGCTCGAGTGGGACAAGTGCCGCGGCTGCTTCGTCCGGAGGAAGGAGCAGGTGCGCGATGCGCGCGCGTTCCTCGTCGTCCTCTTCGTCTTCCCAGAGGTCGGTGAGCAGCTCCCGCACCAACTGCGCGAAGGTTTCGAAGACCGCACGTGGTTCGTCGCTCTCGGGGTCCCAGATCAGGTAGCGGTCGCGGCCTGCGAACGCATGCTCGATGCCGCACGACCACAGCGGAACCAGATCCTCAGCGGTGCTGCTCATCACCGCCTCAGCAGGATCATGATGCACGGACTCAGCACGGTAGAACAGTGCGGGGCTGACCGTCTCACCGCCGTCTGTCGCGATGCGAACGACCGTCTCTGGCAGGCCGCGCTCTCGGATCCGCTCGGCGAGTTCAGCGTCCGACATCATGCGGTGCGGGCCTTTCTGCTCTCCGTGACTGGCATCCAGCGCACCAGCTGAGGCTACCGTCTCGGTGCCCCCACGGGGCGATCCACCCTTCTCGGTCACTGCAGCCAACACGAGTTCGTCGAATTCCGGCAGGCCGTCGAGGTCGTCTGGCCCACGTCGTGATCATCGGTGTGCCGGATGCTCGTCGCTCATGCCGAGCGTGCTCTCGCGGGCGACGAGTTGATGCGTGGCGACGATCTCTTCGGCCGGCGTCTGGGGGTTCTCGATCCGTGCGGCGATGCGGTGGACGGCCTCGCGAGCGATGAAGGGGATGTCGAGCGAGACGGTGCTCAACGACGGGCGGGCGAAGCGGCCTTCGTCGATGTCGTCGATCCCGATGACGGCGACGTCGTCGGGCACCCGCAGCCCGGCGTCGAACACCGCCCGCATGGCCCCGATGGCCAGCAGGTCGGAGAAGCAGAAGATCGCGTCCGGCCGGGGCGAGGTGGTCAGCAGGGCCACGCAGGCGGTGTAGCCGCCGGTGCGACTGTAGTGCGCGGCGGGGATCGTGTGCTCGGGGCGGACCTGCAGCCCGGCTTCGCGAAGCGCGGCTTCGTAGCCGGCCGTGCGCTGCAGGGGGGTGGCGTACCCTTCCAGCGGCTGGGTGCCGACCGCGGCGATCCGCGTGCGGCCGAGCGAGATCAAGTGAGTCACCGCGTCGTGGGCGGCCTGCACGTTGTCGATGGCGATGTGGTCGTAGCGGCCGTCGAACTCGTGCTCGCCCAGAAGCACCAGTGGCATGCGGCTGCTGCCGTGCATGTCCAAGAGCTCGGCCTTCGTGACCAGCGGGCTGAACAAGATCCCGTCGAAGAGCATGGTGCGGTTTTCGCCGAGCAGTAGCTGTCGCTCGCGCTCGTGGTCGTGCCCGGTCTGGTCGACCATCACCCGGTAGCCGAGCTCAGCGGCGGAGTCGATCACCTCGCGCGCCAACTCGCTGAAGTACGGCACGTCGATCTCGGGAACGACGAGCGCGAGCATGCCGGTGCGCCCGGTACGCAGGGTCCGCGCGACCGGATTCGGCCGGTAGTCGAGCTCCTCGATGGCCTGCAGGACCCGTTGCCGCATCTGTGGGCTCACGTGCTGGTAGCCGCTGACCACGTTGGACACGGTGCGGACGGAAACCTGGGCGCGGTCGGCGACGTCACGAAGTGTTGCGGGCATGAACGCCATCGTAGCGTTTGCAACGTGTGCAAACCGGCGCTAGGGTCCTTTGCACACGATGGAAAACCGGGAGGGGCCATGGACCGACACCACCGCCGACGCCGGCCGGCACGACTGACTGGCGTCGCTGTCGTCGCCGTCGTCGGGCTCGGGCTGGCCGCATGTGGGCCCGAGGTGACCGGGGGTGACGACACCGGCGATGCCGGGACCCTTCGGGCACCCGATGCTGAACAGCCCGCGGGAGAGATCACGATCTGGGACCGGTCCGGCGATCTCTTCGAGGTCTTCGAGGCGGTCATCGACGACTTCAACGCCGTGTACCCCGACATCACGGTCAACCACGTCGCCGTCGACATCGACGCGCGACTGCAGAACACCCTGATCACCGGCGCCGACGTGCCCGACGGCGTCTTCCTCGACGACGCCAAGGTCGGCGGTTACGCCGAGTACCTGTGGGACCTCAGCGACGTGCTCGCCCCGTACCTCGACGACATCGCGCCGCAGAAGGTCGAGGTGAACTCCGTCGACGGCGGAATCTACGGCGTGCCGTTCGATTTCACGCCGGGCCTGCTGTTCTACAACGCAGCCGCGCTCGATGCCGCCGGCGTGGACGTCAGCGCGATCGAAACCTACGACGACCTCCTGGACGCCGCCCGGGCCTACAAGGCGGCCAAACCGGAATCCGGTCCGATTCACCTGGAACGATCCGAGTTCCTCGGCCAGCTTCAGCTCGAGATGTACGCCGGTCAGCTCGGCACGTCGCTGGCTGATGCCGACGGTGAGCTCCGCTTGGACAGCCCCGCGTTCGAGCAGGTCCTGACCTTCCTCGATACCGTGCGTGCGGAGGAACTGGGCACCCGCGCCGAGTACTTGTCGCCGACTGACCTCGCGGAGCTGGAGAACGGCAACCAGGTGTTCTATCCGTGGGCCATCTGGTTCAGTTTCGCGCCACAGCAACTACTCACCGACACCGCTGGCCAGTGGCGGGCGATGCAGTTGCCGGCCTGGGAGCCGGGCGGCGCGCGCAGCGGCGCCATGGGTGGTTCGTCGTTCGTGGTGCCCAAAGACGGCGAGAACGCCGAACTCGCGTGGCTGTTCTACGAGTTCCTGATGTTCGACGAGGCCGGTTACACGGCCGTGTGGGGGCCGAACGACGTCTACCCGCAGGGCCTCAACACCTCGATACCGAGTTACCAGCCCGCAGCCGACCCGTCAGCGCCGCTGTTCGAGCCGGTCGAGGCTCTCGGGGGCCAGGATCTGTGGGCCGTGGCCACCGAGGCGGGCGCTCAGATCCCCGGTGGCACACCGATACCGAGCTGGTGGGACGGGGCCGTCGACTATCTCGGTACTGACCTGCAGCGGATGCTGGACGGTGACCTCACCCCCAGCGACGTCATGACTCAGGCCACCGAGTCGATCCAGACGAACCTCATCGACCGGCAGTGACCACCGTCTCGGCCGCCCACCACTCCGTGGCTCGCCGGCGGCGAACCAGGACCACCGGCCTGCGCCGCAGGTCGGCTCCCTACCTGTTCGTCCTGCCGTTCGTCGCGGTGTTCCTCGTGTTCAGCGTCTATCCGTTGATCTTCACCGCCCGGTTGAGCTTCACCAACTGGCGGGGGACGGGAGCCGCGCAGTGGGTCGGCTGGGACAACTACACCTACCTGCTGACCAGCTCGGCTTTCTGGGGCTCACTGGGCAACTCCGGCGTGTTGTGGCTGCTGATCGTTCCGATCCAGCTCGTGGTCGCGATCGTGGTCGCGGTGCTGCTGAGCTCGGCCACGCTCAAACTGCGCGGGCTGTACCGCGTGGGGTTCATCGTGCCGTTCGTGACGCCGCTGGTTGCCGTCGCCCAGATCTGGGTCGTCCTGTTCGACCAGGAGTACGGCGCGGTCAACGCGTTGCTGGGGCTGGCCGGGCTGCCCGACGTCGGCTGGTTGACGACCAGCGCTTGGGCGAAGCCCACGTTGGCGCTGCTGTTCTTGTGGAAGACCACCGGATTCGTGGTCATCATCGTGTTGTCGGGGCTGCAGTCGATCGACGCCGACCTCTATGAAGCGGCGGAGCTCGACGGCGCCTCGAAGTCCCGCCAGTTGCTGAGCATCACGGTGCCGCTGCTGCGGCGGACCGTCATGTTCGCCGTCGTCCTGCAGACGCTGGCGGTGTTTCAGATGTTCGCCGAGCCGTTCGTCCTCACTCAGGGTGGTCCCTACAACTCGACCACCACGGCCGGCTACCACCTCTACAACCACATCACGCGGGCGGACCTGGGCACCGGCGCGGCGAACTCGTTCCTGCTGGTGTTCCTCGTCATGGGCCTCTCGTTGTTCTTCGTCCGTCTCCTGCGAGCCAAGGACTAGCGATGACCGAGACCACAGCCGCGATGAAGCAGGCGCAGCGACCCGCAGCGGATGCGGCGCCCGTCGGCAGGAGGCGCCGCCGGCGCAGGCACCTCGGCTCGCACGTCTTCCTCATGCTGCTGCTCGCCGCGCTGCTGGCTCCGGTGGTGTGGGCGCTGCTGTCGGCTTTCAAGCCGGCGAACGACATCGTCCGATCGCCGCTGACGTTCGACCCGTCGGCGGTCACGTTCGACAACTACGCGGCGATGTTCCAGGACGTGCCGCTCGGGCAATCCTTCGTCAACACCACAGTCGTGCTCGTGTTCAAGGGTGCGATCACGATGTTCTTCGCGCCGTTGGCGGCGTACGCCTTCGCGAAGTACCGGTTCGTCGGGCAGAACCTCATCTTCGGCGCCGTGCTCGTGACGCTGATGATGCCGACGATCGTGTTGATCGTCCCGCTGCTGCTGCAGATGAAGAGCCTCGGCTGGGTCGACACCTACCAGGCGCTCATCCTGCCGGGGTCGGTGGACGCCTTCGCCATCTTCTGGATGCGGCAGGTGATCGCCGCCGTGCCCGACGAACTGCTCGACGCCGCCCGGGTGGACGGTAGCGGTGAGTTCGGCACGTTCTTGCGGGTGGTCGTGCCGGTCATCCGCCCCGGCCTCGCCGGCCTGGCGGTGCTCACCATCATGAACATCTACAACGACTTCGTCTGGCCGGTGGTGGTGGCGAGCTCGGAACGGATGGCGACGTTGCAGGTGATGCTGTCGACGCTCGCCCAGAACATCACCGGGAACCGGATCGGTGCCGACTACGCCACCGTGACAGCTGAGTTACTCGCGGCGAGCTCCGTCGCGCTCGTGCCGCTGCTGGTGCTGTTCATCGTGCTCCAGCGGCATTTCATCAACGGCATCCTGGCCGGCAGCGTGAAGGGTTGATGCATGACAGTGTTCCGTTCCGAGGCCGCGACGTTCCGCGCTGCGGACGACTCGCCCACGGTTCCCCGGCCTGAATACCCGCGGCCCGACCGGGACCGCTCCGACCGGTGGCTCAACCTCAACGGTCGCTGGGACTTCCGTGCCGACGGGTACGAGGGGCCGATCACCGTGCCGTTCGCCTGGGAGACCCCGGCCTCGGGCGTGCACCGCACGTGGTTGGAGGAAGGGGTCTATCGTCGCGCGGTGATCCCGCCGACCGCCTGGACCGGTGCCCGTGTCGTGCTCTGTTTCGGGGCCGTGCACCATCGTGCTGTCGTCCGTATCGACGGCGTGGTCGTCGGCGAGCACGTCGGCGGCTACGAATCGTTCGAGTTCGACGTGACCGATGTGGTGGCCCCGGGCGAGACACACGACCTCGAGGTCGCGGTGATGGCCCCGGCGGACAAACGCGCCATCGCGCACGGCAAACAACGCTCCATCCCCCGCGACGACTATGACGGCGTCGCGTTCACCCCCACGTCCGGCATCTGGCAGACGGTGTGGCTGGAAGCCCGCGGGCGGACGTATTCGCGCAGCGTGGCGCTCCGGGGCGACAGTCTGACCGGCATCGACGTGACGGCGGAGCTCGCCGGCGATGCGCCGGGCAACGCGCCTGTCACCGTCACGGTCCTCGGCTCGGGCGAGACGGTGCACCTCACCGCCGACGAGCACGGGCACGTCTCGGGCCGGATCGACCTCGACCAACCGGTGACCTGGACCCCTGAACGTCCGCACCTCTACGAGGTGGCGGTGCGCACCGGCGACGGCGATGGTGCAGACCGGGTCGTGGCGACCACTGGCCTGCGCCGGTTCGAAACTCGCGGGGAACAGCTGTACCTGAACGGCAAGCGTTGCTATCTGCGCGGTGTGCTCGACCAGGGGTACTGGCCCGGCACCGGGCTCACCGCAGCCGACGCGCCGACGTTGTTCCGCGACCTGGCCCTGGCCCGCGAGCTCGGGTACAACCTCGTGCGCAAGCACCTGAAGTTCGAGGAGCCGCTGTGGCTGCACGAGGCGGACCGTACCGGCATGCTCGTGTGGGCCGAACCGCCCAACCCGAGCCGTTTCTCGGCTGAGGCGGTACACGCGTTCGAGGCGCAGCTACCGGGGATGGTCGAACGCGACGGCAACCATCCGAGCATCGTCATCTGGGGGCTCTACAACGAAGAGTGGGGGCTGGACTGGAACATCCCGGGCAGCGCCAAGTGCCGGGAGGCAGCCGTCCGGGCTTACGACCTGCTGCGCGAACTCGACGGCTCCCGGCCGATCGTGGAGAACTCCGGCTGGTCTCATGTCGTCACCGACCTCGTCGATTGGCACTATTACGAGCCTGACGTGGGGGAGTGGAAGCATGCGCTCGCCCGGATGGCCGCGGGCGAGCAGGAGACCTTCCCGGTCCGCCTCGGCCCGGACTTCACGGTCGACAAGTCGCTCTACGCGTCTTCAGCCGTGCCTCGTCGTGGGCTGCCGATCATCAACAGCGAATACGGCGAAGGCGCGACGAGTCTCGAACGCGCCTGGCAGCTGCGGTGGCAGACCCAGGAACTCCGGCGACAGGATCGATTCGCCGGCTACGTGTACACCGAGTTGGCCGACGTGGAACACGAGGCCGCCGGACTGCTCGACGCCGAGCGCCGGCCGAAGGACTGGGGCGGCTGCATCCCGGCATTCGTCAACGCCGAGACGGTGCTCGTGCTCGACATCGTGCCCCGCGTCGCCGGAGCGGACATCGAGCCGCCGACCGATACGTTCCAGTTCGACCTGCACGTCTCGCACCACGGGAGAGCGCCGCTGTCCGGCGTCGTACACGCCGCGTGGGTCGCGTCGGGGACACCGGTTGACCGCGTCGTGGATCATCCCCAGGCCAGTACGGCACCCGTGACGGCCGAGCCGTTCCTGCTCTCACCCGCGGTGACCATCGCGGTTCCGCCACCTGCCGGCCCGGCCCGGCTCCTGCTGTGGCTCACCGACACCGACGGCCGGGTGCGTGCCCGCTCCTTCCTGGACGCGGCGGAGGTGGAACAGCCGAACCGGGCCGGCGCTCGGCCCGGCGAATAGATGTATCCCGGCCTCAGCGGACGATGCGCTCGGGGTCGCCCCGGTCACCCCGCCGGACGAGCCAGGCTTCGGTGATGTGGGTGTACATCGCCTCGGTGGCGCCGTCGGGGTCGTGGGCGGCGATGCGCTCGTAGATGCGACGGTGACCCAGGTTGGACGCCACGCACAGTTCGCGTGCGGTCTGGCCCATGTAGCGGGCGGTGTTGACGACCTGGCTCTCCAGCGAGCGCACGACGGCGCGAGCGATGCGGTTGCCGGAGGCGCGCATCACGGTGTCGTGAAACTGGCGATCATGGTCATGATAAGCGGCCTGGTCGTCGACGAGCTGGTCCATCCGATCGACGAGGGACTCCAGCTCCTCGAGAATCTCCGGCGTGGCTTGACGTGCGGCGACATTGGCCATGTCCGACTCGAGTAGTCGCCGGGTGACCACGAGGTCATCGAGAATCGACAGGGTGTCGTCCTCGGCGATGACCGCGGCCAGAACGACCTCGTCGAGCATGTTCCAGGCCGTGGAGGGCTGCGCGATGGTGCCCGATCCTTGGCGGATCTGCACCAGGCCCTTCTCCTGGAGAATCTTCACCGCTTCACGGACGACCGTGCGGCTGACCGAGAACGCTGTGCACAGTGCGGGCTCTGGCGGCAGTGCTTCACCGGGCCGGTACTGTCCCCGGACGATCCGCTGCACCAGCTCGGCCGTGACGGCTTTGGCCAGGTTGGTCGGGCGCTGAGGCCAAGGTGCAGGCGTGGCCACGCTAGCCGTTGCGTCTTCCGATGCCGTCATGTCCCCTCCCCGTAGCCAACGGCGCCAGTCGCCGTAGCCCGGCTCACATCATACGTCACTCCATTGACGTTAGACGTCATACGAGTTACGTTTGCGGCCCATCTACACACCGTTGGCCGGTGATCCGGTCACCCACGAGAAAGCGAGCGGCAATGAAGCAGCGAGCACTGTTCTCGGCGGTCCTGATCGGGGGGCTGGCGTTGACCGGCTGCGGCAGCGCCTCGGAGCCGGGATCGTCGTCGTCGACCGGAGGCAGCACAGACAAGCTGGTGGTCTGGGATTGGAAGTCGGGTGAGGAGAACGCTGCGGGGTACTTCGAGCAAGCGAAGGCGGACTTCGCGGAGAAACACCCCGACGTGACCGTCGAGTTCGTCGCGCAGCCGTTCGATCAGTACTACACCTTGCTGGGTACCGCGATCCAGGCGGGCGAAGGGCCCGACGTGGTGATGTTCAACGGCGGCGGCCAGATCCGGGACCGCGTGGATGCGTTGCTCGTCTTGGACGACTATGTGGCCGACGACCGTGAGCGCCTCGCCGGATGGGAGGCGTTCAGCAAGGACGGCGAGGTCTTCGCGGCGCCGCTGACCCTGCAAGGGCACCCGATCTACTACAACAAGGCTCTGTACGAGGAGGCCGGGCTCGACCCGGACAACCCTCCGAGCACATGGGAAGACTTCGTCGCCGGCTGCGAGAGCATCAAGACGAAGACCGGGGCCGCCTGCATCGGGCTGGGCAACAAGGAGGGCTACGGCATCGAGTTCTTCCTGTCGGCGATGGGTTCGGCCGTGCTCACGCCGGAGGAGTACGACGCCTGGATCGCTGGTGATCGGGACTGGTCGGCGCCGCACGTGAAGCAGATCTTCGAGCTGTGGCAGACGGCAGGCGACACCGGACTCAACAACGAGGGCGCGAACTCGACCGCGATGTTCAACGACTCGTTCGCGATCTTCCAGGCCGGTGAAGCGGCCAACATCATCGGCTTGATGTCAGACATCGGCCATTGGAAAGACTTCAACGAGTTCCTCGAGCCGGACAACGTCGGGGTGATGCCGGCGCCCGTGGTGAACCAGGAGGCCACGCCGAGCCTGCCGTACGACGGCGGCATCGGGTACGCCGTGATGAACTGGACGCCGAATCCGGACCTGGCAGCTGACCTCGTCCGCTCGCTGACGTCCTCGGAGGCGCTGGAAGCGTTCTACGCCGACGCAGGCGCGATCGTGTCTGACACCACGATCGACGTGTCCGGCGCCGGCCCGGCTGTGGCGACGATCGTCGGTGAGCTCCAGAACGGAAAGCAGGCCCTCCACGTGGCGTTGTCGTCGCAGACGCTGGACCTCATGCATCGCCTGTCTCAGCAGTTGCTGAGTGGCTCGGTCACCGTGGACGACGCGGTCGAGCAGCTGGCGGCTTCGGACGAGGCAGGCTGATCGAGTGCCAGACGCAGGCTCGTTGCCGTCGAGCGGCCCCACCATGGTCGGGCCGGTCGGCGGAACCGAGACACGAGCCGCGGGCGACCGGTCCGGCCCGGGCTCCGGCCCGCAGGCTCGGTCCAGACGCCGTAACGCCGAGCGCTGGGCGCCGTACATCCTGGTCGCGCCGGCGGTGCTCATCATCGCCGGGTTGCGGCTGTATCCGCTGCTGCTGGGGGTGAACTTCTCGTTCACCGGCGATGGCGACCGCAACGGGCAGTCGGTGGGTCTGGACAACTATGTAGCGCTGTTCGACGATCCGCTGTTCCAGCAGGCCCTGCGCAACGTCGGCCTGCTGGTGCTGCTACTGCCGGTGGCCGTGGCCATACCCGGCCTCCTCGCGACGTTCATCTACCTGCGCGTCCCGGGCCATCGGCTCTTTCGCAGCGTGTACTTCTTCCCAGCGGTGTTGTCACCGGTCATCGTCGGTGCGATCTTCAACCTCCTGCTCGCCTACGACGGCCCGCTCAATGACGTGCTCGGTACCGTCGGAGTCGCGCCGATCGACTGGCTCGGTGATCCGGACATCGCCGTGTTCGCGGTCGTCGGTGTTCATATCTGGGCGACGTTCGGCATGGCGCTGGTCGTGTTCCTCGCCGGTTTCGCCACGCTGGATCCGACGCTGCTGGACGCGGCGCGGGTCGACGGCGCATCGCTTCAGCAGGTGATCCGGCACGTGATCGTCCCCGGGCTGTCACGCACGATCCAATTCGTCTTCGTGACCACCATGCTCGGGATGCTCACCTCGATGTTCGGCCTGCTCTACGTCATGACCAACGGCGGGCCGGAAGGCTCCACGTACCTGCCGGAGTACTACATCTGGATTCAACAGGGGCAGATGAATCGCCCGGCGCTGGCCTCAGCGGCTTCCACGGTCCTCTTCGTGATCATGCTCGTCGTCGGGCTCGCGCAGATCAGCATCCTGCGACGGTCGGGGAAGGAGGACTGATGGGCACCGGAGTGCGGCTCGGAAAGTGGATCGTCGCCGTCCCGATGGCTCTGCTTGCTGTGGCCACGGTCTACCCGCTGGTCTTCACCACCAATGTCGCGATGAAGACCCGGCACGAATACATCCTCGACCGCTTCTCGTTGACGTCGGCGCTGCGCTGGGAGAACGTCGACACGGCGTGGAACAGCGTCGGGATGGCCCGGTACTTCGTCAACTCCGTCGTCGTCGTCGGGTGCTCGGTGGCGATCCTGCTCCTTTTCGGCTCGATGGCGGGCTTCGCCCTGGGCCAGTTGCGCTTCAGGGGCTCGCGCGTCCTCTTCCTGGCCTGTCTCGCGGCGCTGTTCATCCCGTTCCAGGTGATCATGGTGCCGCTGGCGCGCACGATGGCCGACACCGGCCTTCTCGACACCTACCCGGGCTTGATCCTGGCCTACGTCGCGCAGTTCCTCCCGTTCACGATCTTCCTGATGACCAGCTACTACGCCGGTGTTCCGAGCGATATCGTCGACGCTGCTCGCATCGACGGCAACACGTTGTACGGCGTCTACCGGCGGATCATGCTGCCGCTCGGCAGGCCCGCCCTGCTGTCGGTGGGGATCCTGAACGCCTTGTTCTGTTGGAACGACGTGCTGATCTCGTTGATCCTCATGCCCTCCGCCGAGCACCGAACGCTCATGGTGGGCGTGACCTCCCTGCGGGGGCAGTATTCGGACAACATCCCCACATTCGCGGCCGGAGTCCTCATCGCTGCCGTGCCGGTTCTCTTGATTTATCTGTTCTTCCAGAGGCAGATCGCCGACGGCGTCACGGCCGGTTCCACGAAGGGCTGACATGCGGATCACTGGGTATCGAACCCTGACGACAATTCAGGAATGGGGCCGGTCCGTCGGCGACGCCAACGGCGTCTTCGACGATGGCGTGACGGTGGTGCCGATCATCGTGGTCGACACCGATGAAGGAATCACCGGTATCGGCTTGGGCTCACACATCGAAGCCGACACAGTATTCGCCGCCATCGAAGGCGAGGATCCCCGTAGCGCTGCGACGCTGTACGACCGCATGCTGAGGCACACGTTCAAGGCAGGTCATGGTGGTGCGCGTTTCGGCACGATCGGCACCTTCGACACCGCCCTGTGGGACATCAAGGCCAAGGCTGCCGGCGAGCCGCTCTGGCGACTGCTGGGTGGGCGCGACCGGATCGTCCCGGCTTACGCCTCCGGTCTGGACATCGGGCTGTCTGACGACGAGCTGGTCTCGGCCTACGAGCTCTACGCCGCGTACGGCCTGCGAGCGGCCAAGCTCAAAGGCGGCCTGGACATCGAGAGCGACCGGCGCCGGCTGCATCTCGTCCGGGACGTCCTCGCCGAGGCCGGGGGCGGTTCTCGGCCGGGCCTGATGCTCGACGTCAACGAGTCCTGGACGCGCAAGCAGGCTGTTCGACACATCTGCGAGCTGGAGGAGAGCCTCGACCTGACGTGGGTGGAGGAGCCAGTGCGGCGGTGGGACGCCGACGGCATGGCAATCGTGGGCCGCGGCATCCGCGCCTCGGTGGCCAGCGGCGAGAACCTCACCGGGCTGGAACAGTTCCGGCCTCTGCTCGCCACGGGCGCGGTCGACATCGTGCAGACCAGTGCGGTAGGAGGGATCACCCATTTCCTGCGTGTCGCGACGGTCGCGCATGCGCACGACCTGCCCGTCAGCCCGATCGGCAACGTTCCGATGGGATTGCTCCACGCCGCGACCAGCGTGCCGAACCACATCGTGAGTGAGCTGCAGGACCTGCAGCCGCCCCGCGGAGTCGTGCTGGATCTGAGCATCGAGGACGGCTCGTTCGTGCTCGGAGACAGCCCTGGGCTCGGGATTCACGTCGACGAGCGGGCGATCGTCTCGAGCGTGGACACCTCGACCCGGCCCTCGGCCGTCGGGCCACACGTGCGGCCCGAAGCCGCCGGCCGGCGGTTGCTGGCGGCTGCGCCGCCCGTCGAACTCAGTGAGCCCGTCGAGCCGACAACACCGCTGACATCGAGTTGACGGGGCACGCCGACACCATGCCGTCAGGGGGTGATCTTCGCCTGTGACCGCGTGAACGGGGAGACCGCCGCGAGCAACGCCACACGAGGAGCGCCATATCGATGTGCAGAGAAATCGCTCAAGGAACAAGGCGTCAACACCGCCGTCACGAGCTCGGAAGGAAGTGCAAGCCATGAGCAGAACAGCACCGGCACGGCTCAGGCGAAGGTTGGGCACCTGCGCCGCATTGGTGGCCACGGCGCTCGCAGCCGCGACCGCGCTCGTCGGTGGCCCGGCGCCGACTTCGGCAGCGGCCGAGAACGCGTTCTATGTCGCCCCCGACGGTGACGATTCGAATGCGGGCACACTGGAGGCTCCATTCCGGACACTCGAGCGCGCACGTGACGCGGTACGCGAAGTGAACTCGGACATGTCTGGTGACATCCACGTCTACCTTCGTGGCGGCTCGTACCCGATCGACAGCACGGTCGAGTTCGGCCCCGAAGATTCGGGCACGAACGGTCATCAGGTGATCTACTCGGCGTTCGAGAACGAGTCGCCCGTGCTCGAGGCGGGCACCGAGATCACCGGCTGGACACAGCACGACGGAAACATCTGGGCGGCTCCGTTGGACCGGGCGGAAAAACTCCGGGCTCTCTACGTCAACGACCAGCGTGCCGAGATGGCCTCTCAGAACGTGCAGTCGCAGGGATGCTACGGCGAGTACACGGTGACCGCGGGGCAGGCACCGTGGGCATGGGAATCGGGCACCGAGTGTGATGGCGCGAGGTATGCGCTGGCCGACGTGCCGGAGATCGACGACAACGCCGAGGACATGGAGATCCAGACGGCCACCACGTGGACCACGGCCATCGTCGGCGTGCGCGACGTCATCACCAGTGATGACGGGGAGAACCGTGTGCTGCTGTTGCAGCAACCAGGCGCCGCGATCGCTGCGGGTGCCTTCAACGGCAACTTCCAGATCCGCGGCAATCACAAACTCATGAACGCCTATGAGTTTCTCGATGAACCCGGCGAATTCTATTACGACCGCAGCGCCAAGACCGTCTACTATTTCGCAGCCGAGTCCGAAGACATGGCCGCCGCGTCGGTTTTCGCTCCGAGCAACACTCAGACAGTCCTGAGGATCGCGGGCACCTCGAGGGCGGACCGCGCCCATGACCTCAGCTTCGAGGGCATCACCGTGCGGCACACCGACTGGAACCTGGCCGAGGTGGACGGAGCCTCGTTCAAGCAGGCGCAGCAGGCGAACATCATCAACTCCGCCTATGTGCACGGAAACTTCCACGAATACCACTACCGCAACGTCGACCTTCAGCCCGCGGCCATCGAGGTGACCAGCGCGGCGAACATCTCTCTCGAGCGCAACCGGGTCGAGCACACCGGAGCAGACGGCATATCGCTCATCAACGACGTCGTGGACTCCCAGATCACGGGCAACAGGACGAGGGACGTGGGCGGTACGGCGATCAACATCGGCCACCCGCAGCACGTGTACATCGGCGATGCGACCGCTGACAACAAGGAGAAGTTCCCGGCTGACGTCGAGGGTGCCCCGACGAACATTCAGATCACGAACAACTACGTGTACGACAGCGCGAAGCTGTTCCTCGGCTCCGCCGCGGTCGCCGCGTACTTCGTCGACACCATGTCCTTCGACCACAACGTGATCGAGAAGACGTCCTGGGCCGGGATCTCGATGGGCTGGGGCTGGTGGAACTTCAACGGGTCACCCGGCTCGATCGAGCCCGGCAACCCCACCGAAGTCGCCAGGAACAACAGCATCCGGCACAACGTGTTCATCGACACCGTGAACGACCGCAACGACACCGGTCCGGTCTACACTCTCGGCGCTCAGCCGGACACCGTCATCTCGCACAACTACATCGACGGCGTGCGGGGCGGGCACACGTACGGATTGCACGCCGACGAGGCGTCGGCCTACATGACGTTCGACCGCAACGTGCTCGACATCTCCGAAGACGTGACCTACACGATCAACTCCGAGGACTGGGGGTCCAAGCATCATCTGACGATCACCAACACGTGGGCCACGGTGTGGAACAAGTACCAGACCGACCCGCCGGACAGCCACATCGAGCCCATCATGGTCTTTTCGGATGCAGTCTGGCCGCTGGAGGCCTACGACGTCACGGTGAACGCCGGGCTGGAGCCCGCCTATCGCGACCTGCTGGGGGTGGAGGCGACCCTGTCGCCCGACCACGTCCTACCGTCCAGCGTGGACGTCGACGCTTCGGTGACCTCGATCCCGATCCGGAGCACGGGCGACGAGTCGGCGACCATCTGGCTCGCGCCCGAGGGCACCACGGATTTCGCCGCCGGTGCCACGATGACCACGGCGGACGGAGACGCGACGAGCATCGCCGTGCCGAAGAAGCCGGGCGAGTATCGCCTCTTCGTCGTCACTGCGGGCGGTGACGTGGCCAGCTCGACTGATGTGGTGCGTCGCAGTGGTCCGCTCGGGGTGTCCCTGACGGCAGACGCGACGAGCCTGGACGCCGGAGGCTCCACCGTCGTCACCGCTTCCCTGCAGAATCTGACCGATGAGCGGCTGTTGGGCCTGCGCGCCAAGATCGATGTTCCCGAAGGATGGAGCGCGGTCCGGGATGGCAAGCCGGTGAAACCTGTGCTGGCGCCGAAAGCCACGGCCTCCGCGTCGTGGACGGTGACGGCGCCGGAGTCGTTGTCGGCGCCGGTAAGTCAGGCGACGATCGAGGCCGCGCTGACCGTGCGCTACGACGGTCTGGAGTACGCCGAGGACAGCTCTCTGACGCTCACCGCGGTCAACCCGTTGACCTCGTTGAACGGCTACGGATCCGTGCCGAGCAGATTCGGCGAAGCCGGATCGGACTACGCGATCCTCACAGCCGGCACCGATATCTGGCAGGACGGCGCCGGATCGTTCGACGAGTACGGCGTGATCTACGACGACGACGCCGTCGGCCAGGACACCACGGTGACCGCGAAGGTGACTCACCTGGACGACACCCATGCCTGGGCGAAGGCCGGTGTGGTCATTCGCAACGACGTCACGGCGCACGGCGCATCGGCCGGCTACGCGATCATGGTCGTCACCCCGGACAACGGCGTCGCGTTCCAGTGGGATGCCGATGGCAACGGCTATCTGGACTCGTTGAGCGGCGCCGGCGGTGTCAGTGCACCTGCCTGGGTGCGGCTGGTCCGTTCAGGGGACGAGGTCAGTGGCTACTACTCGACCGACGGAACGACCTGGACGAAGGTCGGGTCCAGCGTGACTCTGGCCGGCATCGCCCCCACGCAGGACGGTGGACTCATCGCCACCTCGCATGCGCCTGACGTGACCGGGCAGTTCAGCTTCACCGATTTCAGCGTGAGCTGACCCACGGCGGTGATCGTTGGCGCACAGTGGCGGCCATAGCCCCCAGAACGCGCCAACGATCACCGAAGGTCGGTCCGGGCCGGAACATCAGATGAAACCGGCGCGCCGACCTATGTCCGGCCCCAAAAACCTGCTGGTAACCCCTTGGCAACGAGCGGATAGGCATGGCAAGGTAGCGCCTACTTCACTAAACATCAGATCTATCCACCCTTCTGTTGGGGAGGTCCGACCCGGTGATGACTACCGTCGAACGTGCTGACGAGGCCGTCCGGCCGGGTGACTGGTTGCGAGAACGGCTCTCCAACGCCCTGTCCGAGTTCACGGCGGCGGCCGCGCTCATCGTGCTCTTCGTGGCGCTGAGCTTCGCCAGCCCGCACTTCTTGACGGCGGACAACCTGTTCAACATCGGCGCGCAGACGGCCGTCATCGCGATCATCGCCACCGCGCAGACGATGGTGATCATCACGAAGGGCATCGACCTGTCCGTCGGGTCGGTGGCCGCGCTGGCCGGCGTCGTCGGCGCGATGACCGTGCGAGACCTCGGGTTCTCCGTCTGGACGGCGACCCTGGTTGCGATCGTGATCGGTGCCCTCGCCGGGCTGGTCAACGGTCTGCTGGTCACCGCGGCGCGGATCCCGCCGTTCATCGCCACCCTGGGCATGATGTCGGCCGCGCGCGGCCTGGTCTTCATCATCACCGGTGCCGTCGGCGTCTACGGCCTGCCCGAGTCGTTCCAACTGCTGGGCAACGGAGAGATCGCCGGCATTCCGTTCGCCATCGTGCTGACCGGCCTCGTGGCCATCGGCATCGCCTTCCTGCTCTCGCAGACGCAGTTCGGGCAGTACACGTACGCGATGGGGTCGAACCTCGAGGCCGCGCGTCGCTCCGGAATATCCGTCGGGCGTCATCTGACGACCGTGTACGTCATCGCCGGCGTTCTGGTCGGTCTGGGCGGGATGATCGCGGCCTCACGGGTCAACTCCGGGCAGCCGAACTACGGCATCGCGCTCGAACTCGACGTCATCGCCGCGGCCGTGATCGGCGGTGCCAGCCTCTTCGGCGGGCAGGGCCGGATCATCGGCACACTGATCGGCGCCTTCCTCATCGCGCTCGTGCGCAACGGCGCCGTCCTACTCGACATCAGCATCCACGTCCAGATGGTGATCGTCGGTCTGATCATCTGGGCCGCCGTCTACTTCGACCAATACCGCCGCCGCCGACTGGAGTCACGAGGTTGACGCCTCCGCTCCCACGACCACCCGATTCGGAGAGGACTCACTGATGGCGCACAGCATCAAGACCCGTCGCCGCCCGCCCGCCCGTCGTCGTCATGCCGCGGCGCTCACCGTCCTGGTCGCCACCACCGTCCTGGGCGCTTGCGGTGGCGTCGAGGTCCGCGACGGGAACGACGACCAGGCCACGGAGGCCGCCGACCCATCGGGCGACGCGCCCGGACCGCTGGAATTGGCCGTCCTGCCCAAGGCGGTCGGCCATGAGTTCTGGACCACCGTACGGGCCGGCGCGGAATGCGCCGCCGAGCAGGCCGGTGACGTCACCGTCGAGTGGGACGGCGTGACGGCCGAGACCGACGTGGAAGGTCAGGTCAACCTGGTCCAGAATTTCGTGACCACGCAGGTCGACGGGATCGTGTACGCCGCGACCGACTCGGCGGCGCTCGCTCCGGCCACCCAGGCGGCACTCGACGCCGGCATCCCGGTGGCGATGATCGACTCGGGGACCGAACCCCAGCCCGACGAGGTGCCGCTGTACGCCACCGACAACCGCGCCGCGGCGGTCGAGGCGGCGAACCTGCTGGCCGAAGAACTCGGTGAAGGCGAGCACGACGTGGCGCTGATCGAGTTCCAGCCCGGCTCGCAGACCAACACCGAAAGGGTCGAGGGTTTCACCGAGGGATTGGCCCAGCACGACAACCTCACCCTGGTCGGTCAGCAGCCCAGCCACAGTGACGTCAACGAGGCCCGGCGGGTCACCGAGGACATCCTGACCGCCAATCCCGACCTCGCCGGCATCTTCGCGGCCAACGAGCCCAGCGTGCTGGGCGCCGCGCAAGCGGTCGAGGCGGCGGGGCTCTCGGGCGAGATCGTCATCATCGGCTGGGACGCGGCGCCCGACGAGGTGGCGGGTCTACGCAGCGGCCAGATCTCGGCCCTCGTCGTGCAGAATCCGTTCAACATGGGTTACCTCGGGGTGACGAACATGGTGAACCACCTGCGCGAGGGCACCCCGCTGGAGTCCGCCGACACCGGGGTGACGTTCCTGACGCAGGAGAACGTCGACACCGACGAAGCCGCGGCGATCCTCGAGCCCAGCTGCGACAACCCGCCGGTCGGATGATGAGCACCACATCGCGGCCTGAGCCAACCACCGAGCCGACCGATGCCGGCGCCGGAGTGCCCGTGCTCGAAGCACGCGGGATCGTCAAGCGATTCGGCCACGTCGAAGCACTGCGCGGTGCGGACTTCACCGTGCACAAGGCCGAGGTGGTTGCGCTCATCGGCGACAACGGCGCCGGGAAGAGCACGCTGATCAAGACGCTCTCCGGCGTACACGCCCCCGACGAAGGCGAGATCCGCGTCAACGGCCGACCGGTGCGGTTCTCCACACCCGTCGACGCGCGGCAGGCGGGCGTGGAGACGGTGTACCAGGACCTCGCGGTCGCCGACGATCTGACCGTCGCCGCCAACCTCTACCTGGGGCGCGAGATCCTGCGATCCGGTCCGCTCGGCCGGCTCGGTTTGCTCGACAAGCGGGCGATGCGCCGCGGCGCGACGGAGGCCTTGAGCCAGCTGGGTGTCCGTGTCCCCCGGGTCACGACGCCCATCGCCATGTTGTCCGGCGGCCAGCGGCAGAGCGTCGCGGTCGCCAGGGCGATCATCTGGGCGACCAACGTCGTCATCCTCGACGAGCCCACCGCGGCCCTGGGCGTGGTGCAGACCGAGCGGGTCTTGGACGTGGTCCGCCGCGCTCGCGATGCCGGCATGTCCGTCGTCCTGGTCAGCCACAACATGCCACAGGTGCTCGAGGTCGCCGACCGCGTCGAGGTGCTGCGGCTGGGCCGGCGCGCCGCCCGCTTCCAGGCGGATCAGGCCACGACCGACGACCTCGTCGCCGCCATGACCGGCGCACGGGCCACACAGACGGAGGAACCATGACAGCGGTGGTGTACCGCGGTGCGCGGACACTGGAAATCGAACAACGCGACCCCGAGCCGCCGGGGTCCGGGCAGGTACGCATCGACGTGGCCTACACCGGCATCTGCGGAACCGACCTTCACATCTATCACGGGGACATGGATGGCCGGGTGGGTGCGGCCGCGGTGATCGGTCATGAGATGTCCGGCCGGGTCGCGGCTGTCGGAGCCGGTGTGACGGCGTTGAGCGTCGGAATGCCGGTGACGGTCATGCCGACGAAGTTCTGTGGCCAGTGCGCGGCGTGTCGGCGTGGGAACTCCCACATCTGCCAGGCGATGGACTTCATGGGCATCGACTCGCCGGGCGCGATGCAGGCGTCGTGGACCGTGCCCGCCGAGCTCGTCATCCCGCTTCCGGCTGAGCTTTCGCTACGCCACGCCGCGCTGGTCGAGCCCGTGGCCGTGGCCGTGCACGACGTTCGCCGGGCCGACGTAGGCGCTGACGATCACGTCGTCGTCATCGGCGGCGGGCCCGTCGGTGTCCTGATCGCCGCAGTCGCTCAGGGCCGTGGAGCCCACGTCGTTCTGGCCGAGCCTGATGCGTTCCGGCGCGGTGTGGCCGATGAGATCGGCATCGAGTCGATGGACCCGACCACCGACGACGTGGTCGCGCTGATCGACAAGCGCACCGACGGTGCGGGCGCGGACATCGCCTTCGAGGTCTCCGGCTCGGCCGCCGGCGTTTCCACCGCCGTCGACGTACTCGGCACGCGGGGACGCCTGGTCATGGTGGCGATCCACACCCAACCGCGCGAGATCGACCTGCACCGGTATTTCTGGCGCGAGCTGGAACTGTTCGGTGCCCGGCTCTACCAACGCGATGACATGACCGAGGCCGTCCGGCTGATGGCGGCCGGCGCCATCCCGGCGGACCGGCTGATCTCGCGGATCGAGTCCGTGGACTCGGTCGGTGCTGCCTTCGAGGCCTTGGAGGGCGGAGGCAGCGTGATGAAGGTTCTGATCGAGTGGCAGAAGGAACATTGATGACGACTCCGTTCGACCTGTCCGGCCGTGTCGCCGTCGTGACGGGTGCCCGGCGTGGAATCGGGTTGGCGATGGCCGAGGCGCTCGCAGCGGCGGGCGCCGACATCATCGGCGTCTCGGCGAAGTTGGAGCCGACCGGCAGCGACGTCGAGAAGAGGGTGCGCGCGGCCGGGCGGCAATTCACGCCGATACGTGCCGATCTTGCCGATCGCGCCGCCGTACAGGAGTTGATCAGGCGACTGAAATCGCTCGGCCCGATCGACATCCTGGTGAACAACGGCGGCACCATCGCCCGTCGCCCGGCGGTCGAGCATCCCGATGACATGTGGGACCACGTCATCGAGGTCAACTTGACCAGTCAGTTCCACGTGAGCAGGGAGATCGGCGCCGACATGGTGCGTCGCGGCCGCGGAAAGATCATCTTCACCGCCTCGCTGCTGAGCTTCCAGGGCGGTGTCAACGTTCCCTCGTACACCGCGTCGAAGTCCGGCGTAGCGGGTCTGACCAAGGCGCTCGCGAACGAGTGGGCCGCTCACGGGGTGAACGTCAACGCCATCGCGCCCGGGTACATCGCGACGGACAACACCCAGGCACTTCGGGATGACCCCGAGCGAAGTCAGTCGATCCTGGCGCGCATCCCGGCCGGCCGCTGGGGGCAGGCCGAAGACCTCGGCGGTGCCACCGTGTTTCTCGCGTCGTCGGCGTCGGACTACGTCAACGGCGTGGTCCTCCCGGTCGACGGCGGATGGCTGGGACGCTGATGGGCATCGGATCGGCACTGAACCGTCATCAGCTGATACGAAGGCCGGCCATCGGACTCACCGAGCTGGGCTTCGGCGCAGCGCAGGGCGGGAATCTCTACCGCGCGACCTCCGACGAGGAATTCGAGGCCGCAGCCGAGGCCGCCTGGGCGGCGGGCATCAGATACTTCGACACCGCCCCGCACTACGGACTCGGCTTGTCCGAGCGGCGACTCGGAGCCGCCCTGCGGGGACGGCCGCGTGCGGATTTCGCCGTGTCGACGAAGGTCGGCCGCCTTCTGGTGCCGTCGCCGCAAACCGCGCACCAGCGAGACTCCGAGGGCTTCGACGTGGCCGCCGACCACCGCCGAGTCTGGGACTTCAGCCGCGACGGCATCCTGCGCTCGGTGGAGTCCAGCCTGGAGCGTCTCGGCCTGGACCACGTCGAGATCGCGTACCTGCACGACCCGGATGATCACGGGGACCAAGCGGTCGCCGAGGCGATCCCCGCGTTGATCGAGCTACGCGACCAGGGTGTCGTCGGCGCTATCGGCGCAGGCATGAACCAGTCGGCGATGCTCACCCGGTTCGTCCGTGAGACCGACATCGACGTCGTCATGTGCGCCGGGCGTTTCACGCTGCTCGAGCAGGGCGCGCTGGCGGATCTGCTGCCCGCCGCGGCCGAGCGAGCGGTGGGCGTCGTGATCGCCGGGGTGTACAACTCGGGGCTGCTGGCCAGCGACCGCCCGCCGGCCGACTCCACCTACGACTACCAGCAGGCGCCGAGGCGCGTGGTCGAACGGGCGAACGCGATCGCCGACGTGTGTGCCGCCCACGGCGTCACGCTGCCCGAAGCGGCGCTGGCCTTCGTGTGGAGGCACCCGGCGGTCGTCTCGACCGTCGTGGGGATGCGTACTGCCGAACAGGTGCACGAGACGCTGCGACGCGCCCGGGTGACGGTGCCGGACGAGCTCTGGGCGGAGCTACGAGCGGCGGGACTGTTGGATTCGGCCGACTGAGGTGCGCTCAATCGGCGCTGGGAGATTCGGCGGGGGAGTCGCCGTCCTCGAGGTGGTCGTGCAATGACTCCTCGACGCCGATCAGGTGGTTGGCCATCCTGATGTGGGCGGCATCGGGGTCGCGCGCCTCGAGCGCCCGCAGGATCGCCAGGTGCTCCTCGTGCGTGCGCCGATCCGCGCCCTCTTCGTGCAGGCTGCGCCACAGGCGTTCCCGGACCGTGCGACCGGCGAAGGCCTCGATCAGTCCGCTGAGTACGGGATTGGCGCTGTGGGTTGCGATGAGGCGGTGAAAGGCGATGTCGATCTCGATCAACTGCTCGTGTCGCTCGGGCTCGTCGTCGATGATGCGTGCCGCCTCGTCGAGTAGATCAGCGGCCTCACGCAGCGCCTCGTCAGAGATCCTGCTTCCGGCCAGCCGGGCGGCCTCACATTCCAGCAGGCGGCGGACCGCATGGGTGTGCGAGGCGGAGAGGTCGCCGTGAACGTCCACCACGAACTCCATGGGGGCGAGCAACCGGGTGACGTCCAGATTGGTGACGTAGGTGCCGTCGCCCTGGCGAGTGTTGAGGATGCCCAGAATCGACAGCGCGGACACACCTTCGCGCAACGGCCCGCGCGAGACTCCCAGGGCCTCGGCGAGGTCCTTTTCGATCGGCAGCCGGTCGCCGGGGCGCAGCGTGCCTTCGAGGATCATCCGCTTGATGCCGTCGACGACTTCTTCGGTGCGAGACATGAGACGAGTATGTGCCTACGGCTTCACGGCGGCTGCCACACCGATGTTCCCGAGCCCAGGTGTCGGCGCCGAGGCCCAATAGTGGCCCTCAGGGAACCGGTAGGTGTCGATCGATTCCGGGTGCAGTCGCGTCGAGTAGCCGGGATCCCGGGGCAGGACGTAGGCCGTCCCATGGCCGCTGTCGCTCACCACGCAGGGGTCGGTGAAGTGCTCGTGCAGGTGATCGACGAATTCCGTGACCCGGTTCGTGAGATCGCCGGAGACGGCGACGTAGTCGAGCACGGCGACATGCTGAACCATCTCGCACAGGCCGACGCCGCCGGCGTGCGGGCAGACCGGCACGCCGAACTTCGCCGCGAGCAAAAGCACGGAGACGATTTCGTTGATGCTGGCCAACCGCCCGGTGTCGAGTTGGCAGAAGTCGATTGCGCCAGCCTGGAACAACTGCTTGAACATGACGCGGTTGTGACAGTGTTCGCCGGTGGCCACCCCGATCGGCGCGACCGCTCGGCGAATGGCCGCATGGCCCAGGATGTCGTCGGGCCCCGTCGGCTCCTCGATCCACAGCGGCTCGAACCGGGCCAGTTCCCGTACCCACTCGATCGCCTGCCCGACGTCCCAGACCTGGTTGGCATCGATCATCAGTTCGCGCTCGTAGCCGATGATCTCGCGGGCGATCGTGCAGCGGCGGATGTCGTCGTCGAGATCGGCGCCGACCTTGAGCTTGACGTAGCCGTAGCCCGCGTCGACGGCTTCTTGGCACAGTCGCCGCAGCTTGTCGTCGTCGTAGTTCAGCCAGCCCGCCGATGTGGTGTAAGCGGGGTAGCCGCGCCGGGCCAGTTCGGCCACCCGCCCGGCCTTGCCGGCCTCCTGGGCCTGGAGGATCTCCAGCGCCTCATCGCGAGTCAAGGCGTCGGAGAGGTACCGGAGGTCGGCGATGTCGACCAGTTGCTCGGGTGTCATGTCGGTCAGCAGTTGCCACAGCGGCTTGCTCGCCCGGCGCGCGACGAGATCCCAGGATGCGTTCAACACGGCCGCGAGCGACAGATGCACCACGCCCTTCTCCGGGCCCAGCCAGCGCAGCTGCGAGTCCGACGAGAGAAACCGGTAGACCCGGCCCATGTCGGCGGCCATCTCGTCGATGTCCCATCCGACGAGGTGGGCGGCCTGTTGGGCCGCTGCTGCCGCAACGATGTCGTTGCCACGGCCGATCGTGAAGGTCAGGCCATGGCCGGCGAGAGGCGCGCCCGTCGTGTCGGTGCCGTCGGTGTGCAGGACCACGTAAGCGGCCGAGTAGTCGCCGTCCTTGTTCATGGCATCCGAGCCGTCGCCGGTCAACGACGTGGGGAAGCGCACGTCCTCGACGGTGACAGCGGTGATCTGCGGCATAGGGGTCCTCGCCAATACAGAAGCAGCAAATGCAGGCGTAAAGATCAGATGATTCTGGAGTATATGGAAGTGTTTCCTCGCTCGTCAACCTAGAGGTGTGCACAAACCACGTTGAGACATCTTATGTATCTGCGGACTGTGGGTAGTTGGTGATCAGTCGGAGTGAGGCAGGCACGGGTTCGGGCAATCGCCGCCTCACCCACTACGCGCTGCTGAGTGGCCACGCGGTCGCCGTGGACGACGCCCGCGTCTACACCGACATGCCCGAGAAGCGTCGAGGGTCTGCCGCAGCGGGTGTCGAGCGTCGATTCACGCGCTGTTCAAAGCACGCTCCTGCCTATGTCATGTCACGTCACCTCGTCGAGGCCACGGTTTCGGCGGGTGCGCGTGTCTCCGGCCCACGTGACATGACGTGACATACCCTAGGCGTTGTACACCTTAGGAGGTATAGTCGGTGTCATGGGCGATCCATCAGCACCCCGAGGTCGCTGCATGGCTGGCGGATCTGAGCGGGCCGTCCGCCGAGAACGTGACTGCAGCCATCGACCGGCTCGCCGACGATGGCCCGAGTCTCGGCCGGCCCCTGGTCGACACGATCAAGGGCAGCCGTCACAACAACATGAAAGAGCTTCGAGCCCGAACAGTCCGGATCCTGTTCGTATTCGACCCTCGCCGCCAGGCGGTCCTCCTCGTGGCCGGCGACAAGCGAGGGGAGTGGAGCCGTTGGTACAGGAAAGCCGTACCGCTCGCGGATGACCGATACGACGAGTGGCTGAGCGCCACCTGACCTTAAGGGGACACGATCAGCATGCAGTGACACCCACGACCAACAACAAAACCACCACTACCGCCACCCGACACTGGCCCAGGTGGGACGAAACGCGTCCCCGTATGAACGTCACGGAGGAAGGTCTGGCGCGAGCTCGTGCCGAGCTGGACGCAGAAGTGGCTGCGTACCACCTGGCAGAGATTCGCAAGGCGCAGGGCCGCACGCAGACCGACGTGGCCAAAGAGATGGGGGTCAGCCAGAAGCGCATCAGCAAGCTCGAGTCGGCCGAGCTGTCCAAGACCGAAGTCGACACCATCGCCCGGTACGTGGCTGCACTCGGCGGCCGCGTCCGGCTGGTGGCGGACTTCCCGGGGCACTCGATCACCCTCCGCTGACCGTTCCAACGAACGACGAAGGCCCCCGCGCCACACCTCGGCGCGGGGGCCTTTCTTTCGTTCGAGGGCTACTTGCCGGAGCCGTCACCGCGCCACGACCGCTGCACCCGCCATCGCCACGGCGCGCCACCGCAGACACCGGCAGCGCGCCACCGTCCACCACCGGCACCGCGCCGAACGCCGGCGCGATCCGCCGGGTCTCGGGCAGCGCTCCGGTCCTGGAGCGGAAGGCGCGCTTCGGCGTGGATTCCTGGGGATCGACCGATGCGGAGATCCGCCACATCCTGCGGCCGATCGAGGAGCTGTTCGAGCAGGAGTTCCCGGACTTCCAGCCTTACCCTTGGGGAGCCAGGCGCTGGATCCACGGTCATGTGCGCCACGTCATGCTGGCTGAGGCCATGGTCGGCGACTTCGCGAAGGCGTTCGAAGGAGTCACTCCGGACGAGGCCGAACGCCTCGCGGACTCGTTCGCACTCGGCCAGTGCGGTGTGCGCGGGAACCTGGCCGGCATCCTGCGCGACGCGTCGAATACGACGGAGGTGACCCTGTGACGCCCGACGACGATGTTCGCCGCAGCCAGGCGTGGTTCGGGGCGGCCGGCCGATCCGGCATGATCTACCGGTCCTGGATGCGCAACCAGGGCTTCGGTCCCGACGCCTTCGACGGCCGGCCGGTCATCGGCATCGCGTCGACGTGGTCCGAGCTAGCGCCGTGCAACGCGCACCTCAACCGGGTCGCCGAGTCGGTGAAGCGGGGCGTCTGGCAGACCGGCGGTTTTCCGCTCGAGTTCCCGGTCATGGCCACCGGCGAGACGCTGATGCGCCCGACGGCGATGTTCTACCGGAACCTGCTGGCCATGCAGGCCGAAGAGCTGATCCGGGCCAACCCGCTCGACGGCGTCGTGCTGCTGTCCGGCTGCGACAAGACCACGCCCGGCCTGCTCATGGGCGCGGCCAGCGTCGACCTGCCGGCGATCATGGTCACTGGCGGACCGATGCTCAACGGCAAGTTCCGCGGCCAGGACGTCGGCTCCGGCACACACGTCTGGAAGTTCGAGGAGGACCTCAAGGCCGGCCGGATGACGCAGGACGAGGTCTTCGAGGCCGAAGGGTGCATGGCCCGGTCCAACGGGCACTGCATGACCATGGGGACGGCCTCGACCATGGCCTGCGTCGCCGAGGCGCTGGGCATGCAGCTGCCCGGTTCCGCCACCTGGCCGGCGGTGGACATGCGCCGGTTCGAGGTGGCGCAGGAGGCCGGGCGCCGCATCGTCGGCATGGTCGAGGAGGACCTGCGGCCCAGCGCCGTCATGACGCGGGCGGCGTTCGGGAACAGTATCCGGGCCAACGCGGCCATCGGCGGGTCCACGAACGCGATCATCCATCTGATGGCGATCGCCGGGCGGCTCGGCGTCGAGCTGAGCCTGGACGACTTCGACGAGTTGGCCCGGCAGGTGTCCACCGTCGTCGATCTCATGCCTTCGGGCCGGTTCCTCATGGAGGACTTCTGCTACGCAGGGGGGGCTGCCGGTCGTGCTGCGCGACCTGGCCGACGCCGGTCTGCTCGACGGCGACGCGCTGACCGTCACCGGGCTGTCCATGGGTGTGAACGTCGCGACCGCGGAGTGCTGGAACCGCGAGGTGATCCGCCCGCTGGCCGAGCCGATGCAGCCGGCCGGCTCCGGCACCGCGGTGCTGCACGGCAACCTGGCTCCGGGCGGCGCCGTCGTCAAGCAGTCCGCTGCGTCGCCGGGGTTGCTGCGGCATACCGGGCGGGCCGTCGTCTTCGACACCCCGGAGGCCTACCACGAGGTCTGCGACGACCCCGACCTCGACATCGCGGCCGACGACGTCATCGTCATCCGTGGCGCCGGCCCGCGCGGTTACCCCGGCATGCCCGAGGTGGCCAACGTCCCGATCCCGACGAAGCTGCTGCGCGCCGGCGTCACAGACATGGTGCGCATCTGCGACGGCCGCATGAGCGGGACCGGCTACGGCACCGTCGTGCTGCACGTCGCCCCGGAGTCGGCGGTCGGCGGGCCGCTCGCGTTCGTCCGCACCGGCGACTCCGTCACCCTCGACATCGCGGCGCGCGCTCTCACGCTGGACGTGGACGACGACGAGATAGAGCGGCGGCGCGCGGCCTGGAAGCCGCCGGAGCCGGTGCACGGCACTGGTTACGGGTGGCTCTACACGCAGCACGTCCTGCAGGCCGACCAAGGGGCCGACTTCGACTTCCTGGTCGGCTCGCGTGGCCCCGCCGTGCCCCGCGAATCCCACTGACGGCTCGCCAGCTCGGCTTTGCCGCTCCGGGGGCGAGCGTGGGCTGTACTCCCGGTGATCGTCTGCCAGGTTTGACGATGTAGTCGTTGATCCCGGTTGTCGAGTGGCTCTTGACAGGCGTGTTGTTAACGCTCACAATTGTCGCCACAATTGACCGGGAACATTCCCTGCCCGAAACGCCGATTCACGCACAGAGATGCTTCCGAGGCTTTCGAACCGGTTCGACATCCGCGGGCTCGGCCGCTGGCAATGAAAGAAGGGAGGAAGCGCGAGGCTCCGGACGGCCCGGGGCGAGATTCAAGAATTCGAACGATCCCGTTTGCGGAGGGCCCCGATGCGGTGCCGTCCGCGTCAGCACGAGGGGAACAAGGATGTCTCTGACGAGAAGATCACCGATGGCGCGCCGGCGTCGATGGATCGCGACGACGGCCATTGCGGTCGCGAGCGCCGTTGCCCTCGGCACCGTGGGAGCCGCCGTGAACACGACCACGGTGGCTGCCGAGCCGGGGCCCGAATCGACGCTGGTCGTCGAGGCGGATCAGCCGTTCCGCGAGGTCTCGCACGTGGCCACGGGGTCGTTGTACGGGCTCGCCGACGAGGGCGTGCCGTCCGACGACCTCATCGCCCCGATCAAGCCGAACACGTTCGTCCAGATGCCGCCCGGCGGACGCCAGCAGCCGACCGGCGACACGCTCGACGTCTGGCAGACGGCTGCTCGCCACGACGCCGGGATCGTCGTCCGGCTCTGCGACTACTACCCGGGCTGGCCGTACCAGTTCAGCTGGGAGAACACCGAGGACCGCAAGGCGTGGGAGGACGTCATCCGGGACGTCGTGGCGGATGTCGAGGCGGCGGGAGTGACGAACGTCGTCGCCTACGCCCCGTGGAACGAGTCGGACAACACCTGGCTCGAGGAGAACGGCACGTTCGAGGAGCTGTGGGAGTTCAGCTACAACATCCTGCGTGAGGAGTTGGGCCCCGACGTCCCGATCCAGGGGCCGAGCTTCTCGGACAACATCTCCGACATGCGACAGTTCCTCGAGTTCGCCAAGGAGACGAACACCGTCCCCGACGTGCTCGAGTGGCACGAGCTCATCCGATCGTCCAAGATCAAGGGCGATGTCGAGTCGGTGCGCGCCATGCTTGACGAGCTGGGCCTGCCAGACCTCCCGATCGACATCGCCGAGTACGCCCACCCGCAGGAGGTGGGCCTGCCCGGACCTCTCGTCGGGTACATCGCCAAGTTCGAGCGCTTCGGGATCCATCGCGCCGAGCTCGCCTTCTGGAACCAGTCCGGGACCCTGGGCGACCTGCTGGTCGAGCGCGGTGGCGCGCCGAACGGTGCGTACTGGCTGTACACCTGGTACGCCGACATGACCGGGGACATGGTCACCACCACGCCGCCGTCGAACGAGAGCCCGCTGGACGGTGCGGCCGCGGTGAACGATGCCAAGGACGAGGTGCGGATCATCGCGGGCGGCAACAGCGGCCCGACCTCGATCGAGGTCAACGGACTCGACCAGCTCGCCCTGGGTGACGAGGTCAACGTCAAGCTCGAGGTCACGCCGTCCTACGGTCGCACGACGCCGACCGAGGGACCGATCACCGTCTCGGAGACGACGTACGCCGTCGGCGACGACGGGTCGATCACCGTTCCCGTCGTCATGAACCCGGCGTACGGCTACCACGTCGTCGTGTCCGAGGCGGGGGAGACCCAGAGCCTGGCGGGGACGTACACCCTCGACAACGTCCACTCCGGCCTACCCCTCGGCACGGACGACGGCGGTGCCGTCCAGTCCGTGGCCGGCCAGGGCAGCACGTGGGAGATCCGCGACGCCGGTTCGGGCCTCTACACGGTGGCCGACACGGCCAGCGGGCTGCTCCTCGGCGCGCAGCCGGGCGCGACCGGCAACGGTGCACCCGCCGTCGTCCAGGAGGAGGACGGCAGTGAGGAACAGCTGTGGCAGCTGGTGCCCGACGGCCGGGGCAACGTCCGCCTCGCCAACTACGCGACCGGCCTGACCCTCGGCGTCGAGCGGATGAGCACCGAGCCGGGCGCCGCTGTGGTCCAGTGGACCGACGGGACACCGACCTCCAACTGCACCCCCGACGGGCCGCGGCAGCCGGGAAGGCTCGGGACAGCGCTCGACATGTGCGGGACCGACTCGTACGTCACGCTGCCGGACGGCGTCGTCGACGGGCTCGACGGCGACTGGTCGGTCTCCACCTGGGTGAAGCCGTCCGCCCTGCCGACGTGGGCCCGGGTCTTCGACATCGGTTCGGGTACGGGATCGAGCATGTTCCTCACCCTCAACGCCGGGAGCGGGCCGCGGTTCGCCATTACGACGGGCGGGGCCGGGGGAGAGCAGCGACTCGACTACCCGGGTCAGAACCTCCCTCTCGACGAGTGGTCGCAGGTGACGGTCACCGTGTCCGGAACCACCGGCACCCTGTACATCGACGGCGAGGCCGTCGCCACGAACGACCGGATCACCGTGTCACCGGCCGACCTCGGCGCCTCGAACGGGCGGAACTGGCTCGGCAGGTCGCAGTACGGCAGTGACCCGGCGTTCGAAGGTGCGCTCGACGACTTCGCGATCTACAGCCGCGCGCTGTCCGCCGCTGAGGTCTCCGAGCTCGCCGCCGGGGCACCGGCCGACGGAGACGTCATTCACTACGCGTTCGACGAGCCCGACGGGGGTACCGCGGTGCTCGACTCCTCCGGGAACGGCCACGACGGCACGATCACCGTCGGGCTCGGTGCCAGCGACAGGACGACGGCGACCGACGAGGAGACCGCCGACCGGTTTTGGACCCTGACGCCGGTGGACCTCAGCCCGGTGAGCGCCGAGGTGGCCACCCAGTGCCGAGGCACCCAGGCGTTCGTCGTGGTGCGGACGACCAACACCTCGGATGCCCGCACCAACGTGACCGTCACGGCCCTGGGCGAGTCCCGGGAACGAGACGTGCTGAAGCCCGGCCAGGTCTGGCGGACGCCGTTCGCGGCCGGCGCCTCGTCGCTTGAGGCGGGGCAGACGGTCGTCCGGGCCGACGGCGTCGAGACGACCCACGACCACGAGGCCATCAACTGCCGCTGACGGCCACCTGAGACCAGCGGTCGGTCGGCGTGCCGCTGCCTGCGGGACGCCGACCGACCCGTTGCGCGGCTCGTTCGACCGACACCTCGGCGGGACCGACGGCGCCCGGCCCGTCCACCTGCGCAACGTCCCCGGCGACGTCTTCGGTGACCAGGTCCGGGTGAGCATGCGGGAGATCCCGTGGACGGGCCGGCGACAAGACGCTCGGCGTGGATCTCGTCGGCACGGCGACCGGGTCGGGACAACGCCCGACGGCAGGACGCCGCGGCTGCCGGTTCGATGCTGGGTGCCGATGCGGCGTACGACGGTCTGCCGTACTTCTTCTCCGCTCAGTTCGGAATGGCGTTCGAGTACGTCGGACGCGGGAATCCGACGGACGACGTCGTCATTCGCAGCAAGTCCGAGGACGGCGCACTGGGCGACGGGTTCGCCGCGTTCTGGACGTGCGACGGCGTGGTGCAGGCCGGCATGACGGTCAACGCCTGGGGAGCGTCCGAGACGGTCGAGCGGCTCTCATCCGTGCCGGCGAGCCGATCGACCCCGACCGGCTCGCCGACCCCGACGTACCGATCGGCGAGGTCGGCTGACACCCGGCCATTACCCCGCCCGCAACGCAGTTCCTGGATAGGACCGCCCAGTAGATTAGATGTTTACTCGAACATTCCACCACTTTGGGGCATCCGATATGTCAGCTGGTGATGCCATTGACGTAAAGATCAGATCTTTGTAGATTTGCCGTCACCTTGCACGGAACCTCCTCGTGCTGCCGGCGCGCACCGAGCACGTTCCCGCGGTGTCGAGTCGGCAGCTCCAGCGGCCCCGAGCCGCCCGCCTACGTCGACGACGTCCACCGGAGGATCGAGATGCCAGACCTGACACGACGGCAAGCAATCAAGTTCGGCGCGGCGGGAGCGGGTGCATTGCTGCTGCCGCTGCAGTGGACGGCAGCAGCACGGGCCTCGTCCACCCCGCCACCCGAGGTGCAGGCGGCGAACGACCTCGCCCTCTGGTACGACGAGCCGGCCGGCGGCGACTGGCTGCGTGCTCTCCCGCAGGGCAACGGCCGCCTGGGCGCCATGGTCTTCGGCAATCCGGGCACCGAGCGGTTGCAACTCAACGAGGACTCGATCTGGGCCGGCGGACCGTGCGATCCGGCCAATCCCCAGGCGCTCGCGGCTCTGCCAGAGGTCCGCCGGCTTGTCTTCGAGAACGAGTGGATCCAAGCGCAGGACCTCATCGACCAGACCATGCTCGGCGACCCGGTGGGGCAACTGGCGTACCAGACCGTGGGCAACCTGCGGCTCACCGTGCCGGGCATGAGTGGCGCCACCGACTACTCCCGGCAGCTGGACCTGACCACGGCCACAGCGCTCACCAGTTTCGTCGTCGACGGGGTGAACTACCGGCGTGAAACGTTCGTCAGTGCGCCGGACCAGGTCGTTGCCATGCGGCTGAGCGCGGACGTGCCCGGGTCGGTCTCGTTCACGGCGGAGTTCGACAGCGCCCAGCGGACCGTCGTCGCCAGTCCGGACGACGCCACGATCGCGCTGGACGGCGTCTCCAGCGACCAAGAGGGCGTCACCGGACAGGTCCGGTTCCTGACTCTGGCGCGGGCTATCGCCGACGGCGGGAGCGTCAGCAGCGCCGAAGGCGAGCTCACCGTGGTTGACGCCGACAGCGTCGTCCTGCTGCTCTCGATCGGCAGCAGCTACGTGAACTACTCGGACGTCAGCGGCGACTACCAGGGCATTGCGCGGCGCCACCTCGAGGCCGCGCTGGGGACGCCGTACGACGAGCTGCGCAGCCGGCACGTCGCCGAGTACCAGGAGCTGTTCAACCGGACCACGCTGGACTTGGGACGTACCTCGGCGGCGGACCAGCCGACGGATGTCCGGATCGCTCAGCACGGCGGCGTCGACGACCCGCAGTTCTCCGCGCTGCTGTTTCAGTTCGGCCGGTATCTGCTGATCTCGTCGTCGCGGCCAGGTACGCAGCCGGCGAATCTCCAGGGCATCTGGAACGACGAGCTGTTCCCGGCGTGGGACTCGAAGTACACGCTCAACGCCAACCTGCCGATGAACTACTGGCCTGCTGACACGACGAACCTGTCCGAGTGCTTCGAGCCGGTGTTCTCGATGATCAGCGACCTCAGCGTCACCGGTGCGCGCACCGCTGAGGTGCAGTATGGGGCGCGTGGTTGGGTGACCCATCACAACACCGACGGCTGGCGCGCGACGTCGGTGGTCGACGGCGCGTTCTGGGGTATGTGGCAGACCGGCGGTGCATGGCTGGCCACGATGATCTGGGATCACTATCAGTTCACCGGTGACGTGGACTTCCTCCGCGAGTACTACCCGGCGATGAAGGGTTCTGCGCAGTTCTTTCTCGACACTCTGGTGGAGGAGCCCGACCTCGGTTACCTCGTCACCAACCCGTCTAACTCCCCGGAGCTCAGCCACCACCCGAATGCCAGCGTGGCGGCCGGTCCGACGATGGACAACCAGATCCTCACCGACCTGTTCACCGGATGTGCCAAGGCGAGCGAGGTGCTCGGGATCGACGCCGACTTCCGGGCGCAGGTGTTGGCCGCCAAGGACCGTCTGGCGCCGATGAAGATCGGCTCGCGCGGCAACATCCAGGAGTGGCTCTACGACTGGGTCGAAACCGAGCGTCTGCATCGGCACGTGTCGCACCTCTACGGCTTGCACCCCAGCAACCAGATCACCAAACGCGGCACCCCGGAGCTTTTCGAGGCCGCCAAGCGGACGCTCGAGATCCGCGGCGACGACGGCACGGGATGGTCGCTGGCGTGGAAGATCAATTTCTGGGCGCGGCTCGAAGAAGGAAAACGCGCCCACGACCTGATCAATTACCTGGTCACACCGGCCCGGTTGGCGCCCAACATGTTCGACCTTCACCCGCCGTTTCAGATCGACGGCAATTTCGGGGCCACCGGCGGTATCGCGGAGATGCTGCTCCAGAGTCATGCCGGCGAGGTGCACCTGTTGCCGGCGCTGCCACCGCAGTGGCCGAACGGCACCGTGGACGGACTTCGAGCGCGTGGTGGCCACACGGTCGGCGCGACGTGGAGTGACGGACAGGCCGACGAGTACCGGGTCACCCCCGATCGAGACGGCACCGTGGCTTTGCGCGGAAAGCTCTTCGCCGGCCGATTCGCCGTGGTCGACGCGACTCGGGGCGGGCGGGCCAGGATCAAGAAGACCGCGAGCGACCAGGTCGAGTTGGTCGGTGAGGGCAACCACACGTATCGCGCTTACGCCTTGCAGAAGATGGCGGTGAGCACGCCTGTCGAGGTCTCACCCGGCTCGCCGTTCTCAGTCGGTGTGACGCTGCGCGCCGTCGAACGTCCAGTGGTGCGTGCATCCGTGTCACTCGAGGTCCCGGAAGGCTGGTCGGTCGAGCCGGCGAAGGTCGCACTCCGTCCCGTCCGGCCGGGCGCTGAGCAGGCGGTGGAGTTCCAGGTGACCGTCCCGGACGGCACGCCCACCGGTACGGCGACCCTGACTGGTGCGGCCACTGGCCCCGACTGGTCGACCAGCGCTGACAGCGAAGTTCGGGTGTGGGGCGGCACCACCGTCACGCTGCGGGAAAGCTTCAGCAACGTCGCCGTGACCGACGACACCGACACCGACGCCGGGAACTTCGACGGCAATGGCGCATCGATCTCGGCGCAGGCACTGGCGCAGGCCGGCGTCACGCCCGGAGCCGTCGTCAGGCACCGCGGCCTCGAGTTCACCTGGCCTGACGTGCCGGCGGGCAGGCCTGACAACGCGATCGCTTCGGGACAGTCACTGGCGATCTCCGGTCGGGGAGCGACACTGGGCTTTCTGGCGTGCGGTACCTACGGAGCGGTCGCAGGACCGGCGACCGTGGTGTACGTCGATGGCACGCGGCAGACCTTCACGCTCGCCGTACCGGACTGGTACGGCGAGCCCCGGCCCGACGGCGACGCAGTCATCGTGGCGCCCTATCAGAACCGCCCGGGCAACCAGCAGACGAACACGGCGGCAACCATCTACTGTGCGAGCACTGCACTGGAGGACAAGGAGGTCGCGCGGGTGGATCTGCCGAAGATCAGCGACGACGTGGTCGGTGGCGTGCCGGCGATGCACATCTTCGCCGTGGCCATCGGGAGCTGACCGCGGTGCACATCGTCGATGCACATCATCACCTGTGGGATCCGGCCGACCGGGACTATCCGTTCATGCGGCCCGCGGCGTTCGACCCGATCCGGCGCCGGTACGGGCTCGATGATCTGCGTGCTCGGGCGGACGCTGCGGGGGTCGCGGCGACAGTGCTGGTCCAGACCGTGAGCGACACGACAGAGACGCGCGAGTTCCTCGATGTCGCCGCGGCCAGCGACGGGCTGGTGGCCGGGGTGGTGGGCTGGGCCGACCTGACGTCGCCGGCCTTTGCCGCGGAGCTCGACGAGTTGCGTTCGGCTCCGGCAGGACGATGGTTGGTCGGGCTGCGGCATCAAGTCGAGACCGAGCCGGACGCTGGCTGGCTGCAACGCCCGGACGTGCGGCGCGCGATGACGGCGCTGGAGTCGGCGGGATTGGTTTACGACCTGTTGATCCGCGCTGATCAGGCCGCATCGGCCGTCGAGCTCGCGCACGACCACGACCAACTGTCGTTCGTTCTGGACCACGCGGGCAAACCGCCGGTGGCCGGCGGCGCCGTGCCGGCCTGGCGCGAGTGGATCAGTGGACTCGCCGCCGCGCCGAACGTCTACGTGAAGCTGTCCGGCCTGGTGACCGAGGCGGACTGGGCGAGCTGGGCGGTCGCCGATCTGCGGCCGTACGTCGAGGTCATGCTGGAGCTGTTCGGACCGGAGCGGATCATGGTCGGCACGGACTGGCCGGTGTGCGAACTCGCCGCGCCCTACGGCCGCGTGATCGACGCCGCGACGGAGCTCACCGCGCACTTGTCCGCCTCGGAACGCCACGAGATGTTCGCCGGCACCGCCCGGCGGGTCTACGGCATCAAGTGACGGTCCGGGTCGGGGATTGCATGGCACGCTGAACTGCTCCACAAAGCGGGCATATCGGGCGCCGTAGGTCACTTTCAGGGTGCCACGCGGTGCGTTCTGGTGTACCACGTGCGCGCTGCGATGATGACGAGCAGGATCGCCAGCACCGCATAGGTCGCGACGGCGAACGGCGTCGACCACAGCACTGACCAGTCGCCATTGCTGATCTGCAGCGCCTTGCGCAGCCGTGTCTCGGCCAGCGGGCCGAGGATGACGCCGATGATGGCGGGCACGACGGGCAGACCGTAGCGGCGCATGAGGTAGCCGAGCATGCCGACGGCGAGAAGCACCATGATGTCCACGGTGCTCGCGTTGACGCTGTAGCTGCCGAGGACCGCGAAGAACAGGATCCCGGCGTACAGGTAGGGCCGGGGTAGCTGCAGGATCCGCGCCCAGAGCGGTGCAAGCGGCAGGTTGAGCACGAGGAGCATCACATTGCCGATGAACAGGCTGGCCAGCAGGCCCCACACGAGGGTGGAGTCGTTCTCGAACAACAACGGGCTTCGGGCAGCAGGACCTGCGCAACCGGCTGCTCCGCGTCCATCGGATGCGTGCGGAGCTGACCGCGCGTAGCGACTCCACCGTCATGCAGTACGACGTCGACCGACTGTTCAGCGGGACGCCGGAAAGCAGTCCGGCTCGGCTGCCGAAGGGGCTGTCCACCGTCACCATGGACGTGGTCGTGGCCCGGTTGCGTGAACTAGCCGAGCCGTGTTCGGCCACCTCATTGGCCGAGGACGTCGGCTTGTCCCGGGTCAGTGCCCGCCGGTATCTCGACCATCTGGTCAAGCTCGGCGCGGTCCGGGTGGAACTGCGCTATGGCGACGTGGGCCGTCCGGAACATCTTTATCGCTGGGCGAGCTAGCCGGCCACCCGCACTCGCGCAGCTCCTCCAGGACGAGGTGCGCCTGCTCGCACGCGGGTGTCGGCGACCGAACTCGCGGGGGCCGGGCTGATTACGTCCGGGCCGGCGCAGGTCGTGGGGCTGACCGACCGTGGCCGGCTTTCCCCGGGTATGCGCGCCGACCTCGTCCTGGCCGATCTACGGGGAGCGAACCCGATCGTCCACTGGGTCGGCAGGAGGACCACGCGGCGACGGGGCCACTCCGCAACCGTTGTCCTCTTGACGGCCCTCCGGTAGCGACGGAGCGTGGGAGTAGAGGCAGCGCCGCCGGGACGCTGCCGTGCACAAAGATGGGAGCGCGACATGTTCGTACGCGCCACCGAAATGCAAGCCGATCCCGCCAACCTCGACGTCGGCGTCGGGCTGGTCCGCGACGAGATCTTCCCCGCAGTGTCGGAGATGGACGGATGCGTGGGCATGTCGTTGCTCGTCGACCGCGACTCAGGCCGCAGCATCGCGGCGACGGCGTGGGAGACCGAGGACGCGATGCGGCGTAGCGCCGAGGCGGTACTGCCGCTGCGCGGCCGGGCGGAGCAGCGGCTCGGGGCCGCCGACAGCGACGTGCGCCACTGGGAGGTGGCGGTGATGCACCGCGACCACGCCACCCCCGAAGGCGCCTGCGCTCGCCTCACCTGGCTCAGCGGTGACCCGTCGTCGGCCGAGCGAGCCATCGACACGTTCAAGATGGCCGTGCTGCCGCGGCTTCAGCAGATGGACGGGTTCTGCAGCGCGAGCCTGATGATCGACCGCGCGGCCGGCCGAGTGGTGGGCACCGCAGCGTTCGACAGCAGGCAAACCCTGGAAGCCAGTCGCGACGCAGCCATGCAGATCCGTGAGCAGGCTGCTGGCGAGATGGGTGCGCGAATCACCAACGTCGACGAGATGGAGATCGCTTTCGCCCACCTCCACGTGCCAGAGATGGCGTAGGGCACAGCGTCAAGCTCGCATGCGGCCCGGCGGGCCACTCGTCCGCCGGGCCGCAAGCCTGTCCGCCGGGCTTGCCGCCGAAGATTAGTCGTTGCATATGACGCAACCTCCTACAACGTTAGAAATGATCGTGACGAAAGTCTTGACACTGAGAGTGGCGCCGAAGAACACTGGCCTCGGGTGAGGATTGCCGACGTTGTAAATCGGCAATCTGGAGCAGCGCGCGGCCCCTTCACCTTGTCCGTGTCAACAGCGCCGAGTGATCGATCTGCTCGGTGCTCGTCGTGTCCGTCGTCCCCGGCCATGAGCCGGCGGTCCGGCGGATGGAACGGAGAGGGTCAATGGTGATGACATCTCGCGCGAGTGGGTCACGCCGCTCGCTATGGCGTCAAGGCCTGGTGGCCATGGCGGGCGGTGCTGCCTTGGCCGCCGGTAGCTTGGTCGCTGCGACTCCGGCGACCGTTGCGGCGGAGCAGCCGTGGGTCACGGTGTCCGACGACGGCTTCGTCACGTTCACGGTGTCCGACGAAGCGGTGCAGGAGCACTTCGGCGACGTCGATCAGTTGGTCGCCGAAGGGAACTTCGGGCCGTCGGCCAACTGGGCTCAGTGGGGCATCTCGCACCGGGGCGGCACGTGGTCGTCGGTGATGGGACCGCTCGAGCCCGGCCTGTACTACTACCAGTTCACCGGCGACGACACGAAGGTCGTCAAAGACCCGACGAACCCCACGAGCGTGGCGTCGGAACCGGAATGGAGCACGTTCTTCATCCCCGGCGAGTCCGCGAGCCTGCTGGCCGATGTGCCCGAGGGTCAAGGCGGCGAGATCGAGACGATGACATACCACAGCACGGTGACCCGCGGGCCACGATCCGCGCTGGTGTGGACGCCGCCTGACTACGACCCCGAACGACGCGAGCGATACCCGGTGCTGTACCTGCAGCACGGCGGCGGGCAGGGCTATCGCGACTGGGTCGAGGTGGGGCGCGCAAAACAGATCTTCGACAATCTCACGCTGCGCGGCGACATGGAGCCCATGGTCGTCGTCATGGGTGACGGCAACGTGGCGGACTTCGACAAGGAACTGCTGCGCAATCTCAGGCGGGCGGCTCGCCACGAGTACAACATCTCGCACCGGCGCGAGCAGCAAGCGCTGGCCGGGCTCTCGATGGGTGGCTACCAGGCACTGGGCACCCTGTTCGCGCACCCGGGGGAGTTCGCCTACGTCGGCTCGTTCGCCGGCTCCCGCGAAGCACCGCCCCGCATCGATGCCAAGAAGATCAACAAGGGCACCGAGGTGCTGCGGCTGTACACCGGCAACATCACCGACGGCGCCTACAACCGCACCTACCGCCTCATGCAACAGCTCGACTCCGCCGGCGTGGAGTACCAGTTCGACGGCGTCAACCCCGACCGCGGCCACAACTGGAACGCCTGGCAGGAGAACCTGATCGACTTCGTGCCGCGCCTGTTCCGCGACGCACCGGACGACGGGCCCAGTCCTGGGCACCTGCCGCTCGAGGCCGAGTTCGAGCAGCCGCCGGCCGGTACCACGCCGACGCCGTGGATCACCGAAGACCGATTCGTCACTTTCGAGACCACGACGGCGTTCAAGGACGCTGAAAACGTCACCGTCTGGGGCAACTGGGCGCCGGGCGGGAGCTGGATCCGGGTCGAGATGGACCGTGTGGGGGACAGGTGGCGGGCGACGATCGGCCCGCTCGAACCCGGCTTCCACCACTACCGGCTCATCGTCGACGGCGTAGCCACCAAGGACACGTCGAATCCGACCAGTGTCACGTCCGAACCGACCTGGAGCACGTACTTCATCCCGGGCGAGTCGGCCCGGCTGCTCGCCGACGTCCCGGAAGGTCAGGGCGGCACCGTCGAAACGCTGAATTACCACAGCGAGGTGGCCGGTGAGGAGCGCGAAGCCTACGTCTGGACGCCGCCGGGCTACGACCCGGACCGCGCCGAGGCGTACCCGGTCTTCTACCTCCAGCACGGTGGCGGGCAGAGCTACACCGACTGGATCGAGATGGGCCGGGCCAAACAGATCCTGGACAACCACAGCCTCGATGGGAATCTCGAGCCCATGGTGGTCGTCATGGCCAACGGCAACGTGGCGGACTTCACCACGGAGCTGCGCGAGAACATCGTTCCGGCCGCCCGCTCGGCGTACAACATCTCCGACGAACCGTCGAAGCAGGCTCTGGCCGGGTTGTCGATGGGCGGCGGGCACACCTACGGCGTGCTCAAGAGTCACCCGGGCGAGTTCGCCTACATCGGCGTCTTCTCGGCCGGTTTCGGCAGCGCGGACGGTGTCGATGCCGCGGCGATCAATGCGGGAACGAGTCTGCTGAAGGTCTACGTGGGTGACCAGACCGACTTCGTCTATCCCTCGTTCATGGAGTCGCTGGAGACTATGGACCAGCTCGGCATCGACTACGTGTTCGACGGGGCGACGCCGGGGCCGCACGGCTGGGACGTGTGGCAGAAGAACCTGATCGACTTCGCTCCGCTGCTCTTCCAGTAGCCGGTACGCACGTCCGGCCGGCGCATGCGCCATGGCCGGGGGCGCCAGCGTTCAGCTCGCTGCGCCCCCGGCCGTAGGCTCGTCCGTGCCGGTGTGGCCGGTGGACTCGCGCGCGACGATACGGAACTCCGGCTTGATCGTCCGGGGTGGCCGTTGGCCTTCCTTCTCGTTGATCCGCTCGATGAGGAGCTCGACAGCCGTCGCGGCGATGACGTCGCGGCCGGGGTCGACGCTGGACAGCGACGGGAGTGAGAACCGGGCCTCGTCGATGTTGTCGAAGCCGATCACCGCGACGTCGTCGGGAACCCGGCGGCCGGCATCACCGAGGGCGCGCAGGGCGCCCAGCGCCAGCGTGTCGTTCAGGGCGAACAGCGCGTCGAACGGGATTCTCGCGGCGATGAGCGCACGCATGGCCTCGGCGCCGTTCTCTCGGTGCCATGGTGCTGCGACCCGGATGAGTTCAGGCACGACGGGGATCCCGGCTTCGTGGAGCGCAGCCTTGTACCCACGCACGCGCAGGTCGGCCGAGCGCAGTTCCTCGCGTTGGTCCGGGTGGGCGCCGATGAGTGCGATGCGTCGCCGGCCGATGCGCAGGAGATGCTCCACAGCTGCCTGCGCCGAACTCACGTTGTGCATCGTCACGTGGTCGATGGGCCCGCCGAAGATCCGTTCACCGAGCAGCACCGACGGGAACCCGTTGTCGAGGAGGTGCCGGTCGTCCTGGCCGAGTCGCTCGGGGCTGAACAGCAGCCCGTCGGTCAGCCGTAGGCGACCGGACCCGGTGACCGCTGCGATCTCGCGGTCGCGATCGCCGCTGGTCTGTTCGACCAGGACCCCGAGGTCGTGTTTCTCCGCAGCACGAATGATCGCGTCGGCGAGTTCGGCGAAGTAGTTCTGCCGCAGCTCGGGGACTGCGAGGCCGATCACGCCGGTACGCCCGGAGCGCAGACCGCGGGCGGACAGATTGGGGCGGTACCCGAGTTCCTTGATGGCGGAGAGAACTCGGGTGCGGGTGCTCGGCCGGACATGCGGGAAGTCGTTGATCACGTTCGACACGGTCTTGATCGAGACGCCCGCCACCCGTGCGACGTCGTGCATCGTCGGGCTCACATCCGTCTCCGCTCCGTTGCTCGGCGCCGGCTTCTGCCGCCTCTGCATTCTAGGGCTCGCGATCCCCTTGACACCGGTCCCCCTGATTGCCATAGTCGCATTCCAACGATAGAAGTACAACGTTATAAACGCCTTTCAGCACTGCGTTCCGATCACGGGGGCGGCGGGCGCGTGATGGTCCGGCCGCAGGTGGACGCGCCGACGATGAGGTCCTACGCATCCCGAAAGGAACACGCCCATGAAGCGAAGGCCACTGTTCGTGGCGACGGCGACGCTCGTGCTTGCGAGCGCGCTCGCCGCCTGCTCCTCCGGCGATGATGAGGAGACAAGCAGCAGCGGAGGCGGAAGCGACCCCGGTAACTGCACGAACACCATCCCCAAGGCCGACGTCCCGGTCGTCACGTTATGGGCCTGGTATCCGAACATGGAGCTCGTCGTCGACAACTTCAACGAACTGCACGACGACGTCCAGGTGTGCTGGACCAACGTCGGCCAGGGCGGCGACGAGTACGACAAGTTCCAGACGGCGATCGCCGCCGGCACCGGCGCGCCCGACGTCATCATGATCGAAGCCGACCGGATCCCCACGTTCCAGATCCAGGACGCGCTCGTGGACATCAGAGAGTACGGCTACGACGAGGTCGCCGACGACTACAGCGAGGGCTCCTGGAAGGACGTCTCAGTCGGTGACGCGGTCTACGGTGTGCCGGTCGACGGCGGCCCGATGGCGATGATCTACCGCAAGGACGTCTTCGACCAGTACGGCATCACCCCGCCGACCACGTGGGCGGAGTACGAACAAGCGGCTCAGACTGTGCGTGACGCCGGCGGGCCGCTGTTCGGCGACCTCGGCGCGAACGTCCCGGCCGTCATGATGGCGCTGCAGATCCAGAAAGGTGCGGACCCCTTCACCTATGACGAGGCCGACCCCGAGAACATCGGCATAGAACTGAACGACCAGGCGTCGAAGGACGTGCTGGACTACTGGGCCGGCCTGGTCGAGAAGGACCTGGTCGGGACCCAAGATCAGTTCACCCCCGAATACATCTCCGGCGTCATCGCCGGTGACTACGCCACCTACATCTCGGCAGCCTGGGCTCCGGGCTACCTCACCGGTGCCGGCGTGGGCGAGGGTGCGGACTCCGGCACGTTCGGCGTCGCGCCGCTGCCGCAGTGGGATCCGGCCAATCCGGTCCAGGTGAACTGGGGCGGATCGGCGTTCTCGGTGACCAGTCAGGCCTCGGACCCGGAGCTGGCGGCGAAGGTCGCGTTCGAGATCTACGCCGACGAAGAGTCGCTCACCGACGGCTGGACCAACCAGATCATCTTCCCGTTGAACCTCAACGCGCTCGACGATCCGGCATTCGCCGAGCTCGAGGTGGAGTTCTTCGGTGGGTACCAGGCCAACAAAGAGGTCTACATCCCGGCGGCGAACGCCTACGAGGGTTTCACCTACAGCCCGCTGCAGCAGTACTACTTCGACGCCATGACCAAGCAGCTCGCGGCGGTCAACGAGGGCTCCATCTCCGGTTCCGAGGCTGCGGATCGACTCCACGAGGACGTCGTGGGCTATGCCGAGGAACAGGGATTCACGGTTCAGTGACCTGACGAGCAAGGGCCCGCACGCCTGCGAGCGGGCCCTTGCTCATCCGCCGCCGTCACCACACTTCCCCGGAGCTCGATCATGACCCTCACCGCCGAGCCGGCACCGCCGCGCACCGAACCGGCCACAGGCGCACCAGGCAAGGTGCGGCTTCGTGAGCAACTCACCGGCTGGCTGTTCGTCGCGCCATTCGGGCTGGTCTTCCTGGCCTTGCTGGTCGCGCCGCTGGTCTATGCGCTGTACCTGAGCCTGTTCCGCAAGGCGCTGATCGGGGGGACGAGCTTCGTCTTCCTCGACAACTACACGAAGGTGTTCACCGACCCGAGTTTCCTCGGGGGCGCCTGGTTCGTCATCCGCTTCTCGCTCGTGCTGATCCCGCTGCAGATGTTGATCTCGCTCGCGATCGCGCTCATCCTCGACTCGGTCACGTCGAGGTTCGCGCGCTTCTCGCGGCTGATGATCTTCCTGCCGTATGCGATCCCGGTGGTCATCGGCGCGCTCATGTGGGGCTTCCTGTACAGCAAGAACTTCGGGCCGCTCCACGACGTCTTCGGCGCCGCAGCGCCCGATCTGCTCAGCAGCAACATGATCTTCTACGGCCTGCTCAACATCGTCGTGTGGCAGTGGGCCGGCTACTACATGATCATCATCTACGCAGCGCTGCAGGGCATCGACCCGACGCTGTACGAAGCGGCTCGAATCGACGGAGCCGGCGGGTGGCAGATCGCGCTGCGGATCAAGATCCCGCTGATCACGCCGGCACTGCTGCTCATCCTGGTCTTCGCGTTGATCGGCACGTTGCAGTTCTTCAACGAACCCCAGATCTTGCGCGATCTCGCCGCCGGCTCGATCGGACCCGACTTCACCCCGAACATGTACGCCTACCAGCAGGCGTTCGGCCTGGCGAACTTCAACTACGGCTCGGCCATCTCGTTCGCACTCGGCGGCGTCGTGTTCGTCTGCGTCTACATCTTCTTGTTCGCCACCCGCAAGCGGGGGAGCTTCCTGTCATGAGCCTCCAGGTCCAGGGCGCCGAGCGGCGGCGCCGGTCGCAAAGCTCCCTGCCGCTGCAGGTGCTCCTCGGGTTCCTGCTGGTCTACTTTCTCGTGCCGTTCTGGTGGGTCATCGTCAACAGCTCGAAGAACGCCGCGGGGTTGTTCGGCGGCGGCAGCTCGCTGTGGTTCGCCGAGGACGTCGACTTCATCGGCAATCTGCGGGACCTGTTCACCTACGACGGCGGGATCTACACGCGATGGCTGCTCAACTCCGCGCTCTATGCCTTCGTGGGCGGCGCAGGGGCGACCGTGCTGGCGGTGCTGGCCGGATACGGCTTCGCGAAGTATCGCTTCGCCGGCCGGCGGTTCAGCTTCGCCGTCCTGCTCGGAGCGGTGATGGTCCCGGCCACCGCGCTGGTGATCCCGACGTTCGTGCTGTTCTCCCGGCTGGGGCTGACCAACACGATCTGGGCGGTGATCCTGCCGTCGCTGCTCAACCCGTTCGGGGTCTACTTGATGCACGTGTACGCGCGGGATGCGGTCTCCGACGAGCTGCTCGACGCTGCGCGGGTCGACGGCGCGGGCGAGGTGCGGTCGTTCCTGCAGATCGCACTCCCGCTGATGCGGCCGGTCATCGTCACGGTGCTGCTGCTGTCGGTCGTGGCGACCTGGAACAACTACTTTCTCCCGCTGGCGATGCTGTCGGACAACGACCTGTATCCGGTGACGGTCGGCATCGGGCAATGGCAGGGCGTAGCTTCGGCCAACAACGCCGGCGGCACGTCGCTGTGGAGCCTCATCGTCATGGGCTCTCTCGTGTCCATCGTCCCGCTCATCATCGCCTTTCTCAGCTTGCAGCGTCATTGGCGCGGAGGCCTGTCCATCGGGAGCTTGAAGTAGCCCGAGCTCTCGTCCGTGCCGCCAACCGACCCAGAAGAGGACCATGATCAGCGCTCACCTGACAGTCGACCCGTATTTCACCGTCGGCCCGATCAACCGCCGTCTCTTCGGCGCGTTCGTCGAGCATCTGGGCCGCTGTGTGTACGACGGCATCTACGAACCCGGCCATCCCACCGCCGATGATCAGGGGTACCGCGAAGACGTCATGGCGCTGGTCCGGGAGCTCGGCGTGACGACCATCCGCTATCCGGGCGGGAACTTCGTCTCCGGATACCGCTGGGAGGACGGCATCGGCCCTCGTGAGCAGCGGCCACGACGCCTCGATCTGGCCTGGCACTCCACCGAGACGAACGAGGTCGGGCTCGACGAGTTCGCCGCGTGGTCGCGCAAGGTCGGCAGCGAGCTCATGTACGCGGTGAATCTCGGGACGCGCGGCGTGCAGGACGCCCTGGACGTCCTGGAATACGCCAACATCCGCTCCGGCACACGACTCTCGGACCTGCGGGTCGCCAACGGCACACCACGCCCGCACGACATCCGCATGTGGTGCCTGGGCAACGAGATGGACGGCGCCTGGCAACTGGGGCACGGCAGCGCGCAGGAGTACGCGAGCCTGGCCGCCAAGACCGCCCGGGCCATGCGGCAGATCGACCCCGGCCTCGAACTCGTCGTCTGCGGCAGCTCGAGCGCGCAGATGGCGACGTTCGGCAGCTGGGAACGGACGGTGCTCGAAGCAACCTACGACGAGGTCGACTACATCTCCTGCCATGCCTATTACGAGCCGAAGGACGGTGACCACCCCAGCTTCCTCGCCTCGGCGGTGAACATGGACCGGTTCATCGAGTCGGTCGCGGCGACCGCCGACCACGTCAAGGCCGAGCGCCGCAGCACCAAGACGATGCACATCGCCTTCGACGAGTGGAACGTGTGGTACCAGTCGCGCTACGGGGTCGAGAAGCTCACCGGCATCGACGACTGGCCGGTCGCGCCACGCCTGTTGGAGCACACGTACTCGGTCATGGACGCCGTCGTGGTCGGCAACCTGCTGATCTCGCTGATCCGGCACGCCGACCGGGTCACCGCCGCGAGCCTCGCACAACTGGTCAACGTCATCGCACCGATCATGACCGAGCCGGGTGGGCCGGCGTGGCGGCAGACGACCTTCTATCCGTTCGCCTTCACCGCGCGACTGGCCCGGGGCGAGGCGCTCGAGCTCAAACTGGACAGTCCGACCTACGACTCGGCCCGGCACGGCGAGGTCGCGGTGATCGACGCGGTGGCCACCCACGACGCCGATGGTGGCGGGACCGCGGTCTTCCTGGTCAACCGGGACGAGACGGCGGACGCCGAGATCGAGATCGACGTGCGGATGCTCGGGGAGGTCGGCGTGCGTGAGGCGTGGACACTCAGCGACAAGGACCCGCACGCTGCCAACACGCTCGAGCAGCAAGACCGCGCGCGGCCGGTGGCCAACCCGACGGCACGACGCGACGGCGGGTCGGTGACGATCTCGCTGCCTCCGGTCTCGTGGACCGCCCTGACCCTCGGATGAACGGAACCGCTGTGCTCAAAGTCGATGGACACCACATCGTCGCCGGTGACCAGCCGGTGATCCTGCGGGGTTTCGGCCTCGGCGGCTGGATGAACATGGAGAACTTCATCTCCGGCTACCCCGGGACCGAATCGCAGCACCGCAAAGTACTGCGCCGGGTTCTGGGCGAAGAGGGCTACACCAGATTCTTCGATCGGTTCCTCTCGGTGTTCTTCACCGACGACGACGCCGCCCTGCTCGCGGATCTGGGGCTCAATTCGTTGCGGATCCCGTTCAACTACCGCCATTTCGAGGACGACGCGGCGCCGTTCCAGATCAAGCCCGAGGGGTTCGCGCTGCTCGATCGGGTGGTGGACACCTGCGCGCGCCACGGCATCTACACGATTCTGGACCTGCATGCCGTGCCCGGGGCGCAGAATCAGCACTGGCACAGCGACAACCCCACCCAGTGGGCGCATTTCTGGAGTCAGCGGCAGTTCCAGGACCGGGTCGTCCACCTGTGGGAGCACATCGCCGAGCACTACAAGGACCATGCGTGGGTGGCCGGCTACAACCCCGTCAACGAGCCCGCCGATGCCGAGGGCGTGACCATCGGACCCTTCTACCGGCGGCTGGAGGCGGCCATCCGCGCCGTCGACCCCGACCACATCCTGTTCCTGGACGGCAATCGCTATTCGACGCAGTTCGACCAGTTGGGTGATCCGCTGCCCAACTGCGTCTACACCGCCCACGACTACGCCATGCCGGGATTCGTCGACGGCGGTCCCTACCCCGGGGTCAGCCGAGGGGAGTACGTCGACCGCGACCGTGTGGAGGAGACTTTCCTCGCCCGGACCGAGTTCATGCGGCAAACCGGCACGCCTGTCTGGGTCGGTGAGTTCGGCCCGGTGTACACCGGCGACGCCGCGCGCGACGAGCAGCGCCACCGCCTGCTCGAGGACCAGTTGGAGATCTATCGCCGCTATGACGTCAGCTGGGCGTTGTGGACGTACAAGGACATCGGGCTCCAGGGACTGGCGACGGTCGACCCGGCGTCGCCCTACGCGCAGCGAGTGGCGCCGGTCTTGGAGAAGAAGGCACGCCTCGGTGTCGACTCCTGGGGATCGACCGACGCCGAGATCCGCCACATCCTGCAGCCGATCGAGGACCTGTTCGAGCAGGAGTTCCCCGACTTCCAGCCCTTCCCGTGGGGCGCCCGCCGGTGGATTCACGGGCACGTACGTCACGTCATGTTGGCCGAGGCCATGCTCGGAGACTTCGCCGCGGCATTCGAGGGCGTCACGCCCGACGAAGCGGAACGGCTCGCGGACTCGTTCGGTCTCGGGCAGTGCCAGATCCGTAAGCCGCTGGCCGATCTCCTCCGGCGGGCGGCCACCGGTGATCGTGCCCGGCCCGAAATCGGGGGATGATGGTGGCGTGGTACGGATGATCGATGTGGCGCGGGAGGCCGGCGTGTCGGCCATGACGGTCTCCAACGTCATCAACGGGCGGCCCGGGGTGAGCCCTGAGACGCGGTTGCGGGTGCTGGCGACCATCTCGAGGCTCGGGTACAAGGTGAACCACGCCGCGCGTCATCTGCGCACGGGCCGCACCGGTGCCGTCGGGCTGATCGTCCCGGACATCGACCGCCCCTACTACGCGCAGCTGGCCCGACGACTTGCCGACGTCGTGGAGCGCCGTGGCCTGCACCTCGTCGTCGAGCGCACCGGGGGCAACGCCGAGCGCGAGCTCGAAGCCATCTCGTTCGGCCGGCTGCGCAAGTACGACGGAGTGATCATCAGCCCCCTGCACCTCGACGCCGCCGACCTGGAGCACCTGCGGTTCGAGACACCCGTGGTGTTCATCGGGGAGAAACCGGTCCCGAAGAGGTTCGACCACGTCATGATGGACAACGTCGGCGGAGCTCGGATGGCCACGCACCACCTGCTCAGCACCGGGTCGCGGCGCATCGCCATCATCGGCGGGCGCCACGACGACCACGTCGACGACATGCCCTCCCTGCGGACCCGGGGCTACCGGCAGGCCCATGCCGAGTTCGGCGTCGAGGTGGACGAGCGGCTGGTGGTCGAGGTCGAGTCCTTCGATCCCGGGTCCGGCGCCCGCAGTCTCAAGCACCTGTATGACTCCGGCGTGGCGTTCGACGGCGTTTTCGCGCTCACCGACGCCGCCGCGATGGGGGTGTTGCGGGCTTTGGCCGATCTGAACATCGACATACCGGGTGAGGTGCAAGCGATCGGTTTCGACAACGACGAAGAGACGGAGTTCTTGGTACCGCGGCTGTCGTCGGTGGAACCGTGCAACGACGCGATGGCCGAGCGGATCCTCGAGATGCTGGAGTACCGCATGGCGGCCAACGGCGACGACCCCCGGGACGTGCCGGAGCCGGCGACGACCATCGTGAACTCGCAGTTGGTGCTGCGCGAGTCGACCCGCCGCTGAGGCGGGGCCTACCGGCCGCTGAGGCGGGGCCCACCGGCCGCGAAGCGACCGGCGGCCCCGCCCGGTTCACAGCAGACCGCGCTGGGCGAGGTTGCCCATCAAGTCGCGCACGCCGAAGTCCCACGGCTCACAGTCCTCGGCGTGGCGGACACGGTTGACCAAGGTGCCCAGCTCCGGCGAGCTGATCCGCACGATGTCGTCCACGTGATGCGTGAACCCGTCCCCGGGCCGGTCGCGGTCTTCGGTGGGCGCGAACATCGTGCCGAGCATGAGCACCGCGCCATCGGGATACTGGTGGTGCCGGCCGATCAGTTGTTCCACCAGCGCCTGCGGATCACGCGAGATGTGCGACATCCGCGAGACCGCTTCGAGGTGGAAGCCGTCCGCCGCTTCGACGTCCAGGCGCACCTCGAGTTCGCGCACCCGGTCGAGGTCGAAGCGATCGTCGAAAAGCCGGATGAACGGGCCCAGTGCACAGGAGGCGTTGTTGTCCTTGGCTTTCGGCAGCAACAGAGCGGAGCGGCCCTCGACGTCACGCAGGTTCACGTCGTTGCCGAGGGTCGCTCCCACGATCTGCCCGCTGGAGTTCACCACCGCGGCCACTTCGGGTTCGGGGTTGTTCCAGGTGGAGTCCGCGAGTACACCGACCGGCACGGCGGTGCCCACTGCGGACAGCACCTGGCCCTTGGTGAAGATCTCGGCATCGGGGCCGATCCCGACCTCGAGGTACTGGCTCCAGGCGCCCTCGGAGATCAGGCTGTCCTTCAACCGCTGTGCTTGCTCGGAGCCTGGTGTGAGGTCGTGGAAGTCGTCGCCGATGTCGGCGAGCATCCGGCGGCGGATGTCCGCGGCGAGGGCGAGGTCGCCGCGAGCTCGTTCCTCGATGACGCGTTCGATCATCGACACCGCGAACGTCACCCCGGCGGCCTTCAGAGCCTGCAGGTCGACGGGCGCGAGCAGCCACGGGCGGGTGGTGTCGCGCTGCGGGGCGCCGGTGTTGGCCAGCGCATCGGCGACGCTCGCCACGATCCGGCCGTCGAGCCCGGCGATCTCGGCTGCAGGCTTGGGCAGCTCGCAGATGTCGCGGACGGTGGCGAAGCGGTCGCTGAGATCGAGCAGCTGCCCGTCCCGGACGAGCACCGGTGACGGCCCTCCCACGGCCGGGTCCCAGACCCGGCCGACCAGGACGCTCTCGGTGGCGTCCTGCGGCAGTGCGTCGGCGGCGGTGCCGAACCAGGCGGTGGCGGACTCGGATGCAGACTGGCTCATTCGTCGGCTCCCAGATTGAAGAACGAACGCTCGTCGTGGGGACGGATGTCGGCGACCGCATGATCGAACAGGCGCATCGGGTGCGGGGTGAACGGGTGGCGGGCGATCTCGTCCAGATTCAGCTCGATGCCGAGCCCGATGCCGGTCGGGATGATGATGTCGCCTTCCTCGGTCAACGTGAGGCGTTCGTTGGTGATCGCCGGACGCCAGGGTACGTCGGTCGCCATGATCTCCAAATAGTGGAAGTTGGGCAGCGTTGCGCCGAGCTGCAGCGTGGCCGCCGTGCTCAGCGGGCCGCTCGGGTTGTGTGGCGCGAAGCCGACGTAACTGGTGGCAGCGAGGGTGGAGATGAAGGCCAGCTCGGCCAGGCCGCCGGCATGCGTGACGTCGGGCTGGACGAAGTCGACTGCCTGGCGGGCGAGAGCGGGCGCGAACCCCTGCCGGCCGAACCACCGCTCGCCCGCGGCTATCGGCACCGGTGACGCTCGGCGGATGTCGACCAGAGCATCGAGGTTGTCCGGCGGGCACGGTTCCTCGAACCAGACTGGATCGAACTGCGCGAGTTGCCGCGCGACCAGGATCGCGTGGCGGACGTCGAAGCGCCCGTGGCCCTCGATGAACAGCTCGACGTCCGGCCCGACGGCCGAGCGGACCGCGTCCACCTGGGCCAGCACGCGGTCGAGTTGGCGGGAGGTGATGACGAGGTCGTAGTTTTCGAACGGGTCCCACTTCAGCCCGCGGAACCCGGTCGCGACGGTGGCTCTGGCGGCGGCCGCGTAGTCCTCAGGCGTGGCGGCGCCGGAGAACCAGCCGTTGGCGTAGGCCCGCACCCGGTCGCGGGTGGCGCCGCCGAGCAGCCGGTGTACCGGCACACCGAGGTCGCGCGCGGAAATGTCCCACAGGGCCATCTCGAAGGCGCTCAGCGCTGTCATGATGACCGGCCCGCCGCGCCAGTACCAGTCGCGGGCCAGCTGGTAGATGGTGCCGGAGATGCACGTGGGGTCGAGACCGGTGACCGCTTCGGCGAGCTCGGCGATCGCGCCTTGGACGGCGCGTTCCTTGCCTTCCAGCGTGGCCTCGCCGAGCCCGACGATGCCTTCATCGGTGCGGACGCGGACGATGACGAGGTTGGTGCGATAGAAGTCGACGACGAAGGTGTCGACCGCGATGATTTTCATGAGTTCTCAGCCTTTGACTGCGCCGGCGGTCATGCCGGCGACGACGTATTTCTGCGCGAAGAGGTAGAACGCGACGGCGGGTAGCGTGAACATGAAGGCGACCGCCATCACCGTCTGCACCGGTGTGCCCACCTCGCCGATGAAGCTCGCGATCCCGACCGAGGCCGGCTGCATCTGCGGGGCGTAGATGAAGGTCACGGCGAACACGTACTCGTTCCAGGCGTGGAAGAACGCGATGACCGCGGCGGCGGCGATCGACGGAGCGATCAGCGGCACGTTGATGCGAACCAGCATGGTGAACGGACGGGCACCGTCGACTCGCCCGGCCTCTTCGAGCTCACGCGGGACACCGTCGATCGCGCCCTTGAGGATCAGCGCGACGATCGGCAGCACGAACGCCGAGTTGGCCAGGATCAGTCCGGTGAGAGAGTCCAGGAGGTCGAACCGGTTGAACAGCGCGAACAACGGCACGACCATGAGCGCTTCGGGAAGCATCTGCGTCAGCAGCAGTGCGACCGTCATCAGGGTCTTGCCCACGAACGAGAACCGCGAGAGCGCGTAGCCCAGCGGAATGCCCAGCCCGATCGACAGCACTGTCGTGCCGGCCGCGATCACCAGGCTGTTGCGAAGCCAGCGCAGGGTATCGCCTCCGGTCAGGGCGTCGACGAACCCGGTGAACTGGGAGAAGTCGGGAAACAGCCGGGCATCCGCCGCGAACAGGTCGGAGTCGCTGGACAGTGCGGTGACGAACATCCAGTACAGCGGGAAGACCGCGATCCCGATGACGAACAGGACGGTCACGATGCGCAGGGTGAGTCCGATGCGGAGCCGGCTCATCGGGTGTTCTCCTTCTCGGCTGCGCGGGCGACGAACCTGCTGCCGGCGATGACGATGAGCGAGATGACGACACCCACCATCCCGATCGCAGCGGCCGTGCCGAGCTGCTTGGAGTCGAATGCCTGGGCGTAGAGATCGATGACGAGCGTCTCGGTGGAACCGACGGGGCCTCCCTTGGTCATCAGCCAGATCAGCTCGAATCGACGGATCGACCAGATCGTCATGAGTAGGGCGAGCAGCCCGACGGTGGGCTTGATGACCTGCCAGGTGACCGCTCGGAACGTCCACCATCGGCCCGCGCCGTCCATCGTGGCGGCCTCGGTCAGGTCTTTCGGCACCCCCTGGAGCGCGGACAACAACACGACCGAGGCGAGGGGAAACAACTGCCAGGTGGTCGTGACGAGGATCGCAGGCAGGGCGTAGGTCTGGCTGTCGAGGATCGCGCCGCCGGCGACGCCCAGCCCCACGGCGTCGAGGAACCGGTTCACGATCCCGTACTGGGGGTTGAGCATCCAGGTGGCGATGAGTGCGACGGCGATCGCCGGAGCCGCCCAGGGCACGGTGACCAGGGCGCGCGCCACGCCACGGCCACGGAACCCGCGGTTGAGCAGTAGCGCGACGAGCAGCCCCGAGCCGACGGATCCCACGACGCACACCACGACGTAGACGAGCGTGATCAGCAGGGTGCGCCGGAAGTCGTCGTCACCGAAGATGTGGGCGTAGTTCTCCAGCCCCACCCAGGTGCTGTTGGTGGGGTTGAGCAGCGACGTCTTCGTGAAGCTCAAGAAGACCTGTTGGGCCAGTGGCACGCCTTGAAAAATGGCGATGAACAGGGCGGCGGGAGCGAGGAACAGATACGGCGTCCATCTGCTTCCCAGCGGGCTACGTCGGCGCCCGGCCTCGGTCTGAGGCGCTCTCGTGTGCTCGAGCACGGTCATCGAGTGGGTGTCCTTCGTCAAGATAGGCCGACGCCGGGGCGAGCGGGCTCGCCCCGGCGTCTGCAGGGTCAGCCGACCAGGTCGCTCGCCTGGTCCTGAGCGTTGTCCAGCGCGGTCTGGAGGTCCACTTGGCCCTGGAGCGCGGCGATGACGTTCTGGATGACGACCTTGCGGATGTCCGGCGTCTGGGACTCGAAGCCCAGGACGGTGTGCGGAAGGCTGGACTCCGTGAGGTCATCGAAGGTGGTGAGGAACGGCATCTGCTGAAGCGACTCGTCACTGCGCTCGGTGGCGGTGGCAACACTGCTCGCGCCGAGGATCTCCTGCAGCGACACCTGGTTCTCCTCCTCGAGTGCCCACTCGATGAACGTGGCCGCCTCTTCCTTGGCGGAGCTGGCCTCGTTGATCACGATGGGGGCGAGGATCGCGCCCTGGCTGCGTTCGGGGAAGGGGATCGGGGCGACGTTGAAATTCAGGTCCGGGCTCTCGGCGATCAGGTGCGTGGCGTACCCGCCGTTGTTGAGCTCCATGGCGACCTTGCCTTCGGCGAACATGCGCCGGAAGGTCGCCGCGTCGGCGCCGCGGGGGATGACCTCGGCGTCGTAGAGGTCCTTGTAGGCCTGCAGGCCTTCGAGGTTCTCCGGCGCGTTGATGGTCAGGTTCTCCCCGTCGGACCAGGCGCCGCCGAAGCCGTACACGTAGTTGAAGATGTCCTGCCACATGCCGGCTTCTTCCGCCTCGGTCTGGCGGAAGGCGAGGCCGAAGACGTCACCGTTGGTCAGTGACTTTGCCGTAGCGACGAAGTCGTCATAGGTCGCCGGCGGTTCCGGCATCAGGTCGGCGTTGTAGAACAACGCATAGTTGGATGCCTCGAAGATGACCCCGTGTCGCACGCCGTCGTGGCTCATGAACTGATCCGGCTGCTCAATCAGTTCGTATCCGCTGAGGTCGATCAGATCGTCCAGCGGCGCGATCAAGCCGGCCTCCGAGGCGGCCTCGAACTCGGGCATGTCGAAGCGGATGAGGTCCGGCCCCTCGCCACCACCCATCTGGGTCAGCACCGTCTGGCCGAACGTGGGGTAGGGAACCGACGCCGCCTCGACTCGGATCTCGTCCTGGCTCGCGTTGAACTCCTCGAGCCACTCCTCCAGCTGCGGGCCGCGGCCCGGGTCGCCGAAGGTCGAGGCGGCGAAGGAGAGCGTGGTGACGCCGCCGTCCGAGGACGAGCTCGAGTCGGAGTCCGAGCCGCATCCCGCAGCGAGGGCGGCGGCAAGACCGACGGCGGTGGCCGCGGCTACTGTGGCGCGGCGAACGCGAGGTTTCCTCATCGGGTGCTCCTCTAGAGGTCGTGGCTTGGTTGAACGTTAAAGGTGCAACGATCGTAGTAACATATGCAACGCTGTCAAGTGGATGTTGCGCTCTGCGCCTGCACGTTCAGCGCACGACGGAGGTGGACGTGTCGCAGACGATCCAGCGGGCGATCGAGCTCGTCAAGAAGACCGCGGAAGAACCGCTGAGCCTCGCGCAGGCGGCGGAGGTGCTGGGGGTCCACAAGTCGACGGCGCTTCGGATCCTGCGGACGCTCGAGGCAGCCCGGTTCGTGCGAAAGACCGGCGCGGGGACGTACGTGGTCGGAAGTGGGCTCATCGAACTGTCCGAACTCGCCCTCGGGTCGATGGACCTGCGTCAGTTCGCCTCGGCGCACCTGCGCGAGCTCGGGCGCGAAACCGGGCACACCGTGCACCTGGCGCAATTGACCGGTGACGAGATCATCTACATCGACAAGGTCGACAGCCCTGCGTTCGACGCCGTGACGCTGCCATCACGGGTCGGGAGAGCGGTGTCGATCTATGCCAGTGCCGTCGGCAAGGTCATCTTGGCCTACCTGTCCCGGGTGGAGCGCGATCGGCTGCTTGCCCACGTCACGTTCGAGCGGCACACGGACACGACGCTCACCAATCGCGGCTCGCTCGAACGCGAGCTCACCGAAATCCGCCGGCGCGGCTGGGCTACCGACGACGGTGAACACGACGCCTACGTGAAATGTGTGGCCGCCCCGATCAGGGACTCCCGCGGGCAGGTCGTCGCCGCCGTCTCGGTCACTGCCATCGAGGTCGTCGCGACCCTCGCGCAGCTTGAGGAGAGGCTGCCGTTGTTGCTCGACACCGCCGAAGCGATCTCCGCGGAACTCGGCTACACGGCTCCGGCCGGGGCGCAGCCGGGCGCCTAGGCGAGACGCTGCCCGGCGGTGTCTGGACCGGACGGGGCGGCGTGGGGTTGCAGCCGGCGATGCCGCCCGATGGGCAGCATGAGGGGCCGGCCGGAGATCGGGTCGACGATGACCTGGCTGTCCAGGCCGAAGACAGCGCGCACCGTGTCAGCAGTGAGCACGGCCTCCGGCTCGCCCGCCGCGTAGATCGCGCCGTCGGCCATGGCGACCAGGTGGTCGGCATACCGGGCGGCGAGATTGAGGTCGTGCAACACCATGACGATGGTGGTGCCGCGGTGGCGGTTGAGATCGGTGAGCAGGTCGAGGACCTCGACCTGGTGGCTGACGTCCAGGAAGGTGGTCGGTTCGTCCAGCAGGAGGACGTCGGTCTGCTGCGCCAGAGCCATGGCGATCCAGACGCGCTGGCGCTGGCCGCCGGAGAGCTCGTCGACCGGGCGATCGGCGAGGTCCAGGGTGTTGGTGGCCTCCAGCGCGGCGGCCACGGCAGCGTCGTCGTCACGGCTCCAGCGGGAGAAAACGCCCTGGTGCGGGTGGCGGCCGCGGCCGACGAGGTCCGAAACGGTGATCCCCTCGGGCGCCAGCGGCGACTGCGGCAGCAGTCCGAGCGTGCGTGCGAGCTCTTTGGCCGGGCAGCGGTGGACCTGTTTGCCGTCCAACAGGACGTGCCCGGCCCGGGGGGCCAGCAGCCGTGACATCGAACGCAGCAGGGTGGATTTTCCGCAGGCATTCGCACCGACGATCGCAGTCACTCGGCCCGGCGGCACCTGCAGGTCGAGCGAGCTGATGACGAGACGGTCCTTGTAGCCGAGGGCGAGCCCCTCGGCCACCAGGCGGTGCGCGCTGGTCACAGCGTTCCTCCGGCACGGTTGGAACGGACGATGAGATAGATCAGGTACGGGGCGCCGAGGACTCCGGTCACGACCCCCACCGGGTAGCGCAATCCGAAAGCGAACTGACCGGTGAAATCCGCCACGAGCACCAGCACCGCGCCCACCAGGGCAGCCGGAAAGAGCAGCGAGAATCCGGGCCCCACCAGGCGGGCGGCGATCGGCCCGGAGAGAAAGGCGACGAACGCGATCGGCCCGGCCGCAGCGGTCGCGAACGCGATGAGGCACACCGCGGCGACGATCACCAGCAGGCGGGTGCGCTCCACGCGGACCCCGAGCGCCGCCGCGGCGTCGTCGCCGAGTTGCATCATCGTCAGCCCGCGCCCGCGCGCCAGCAGCAGCGGCCCGAGGACGACGAGCGCGACCAGCACCGGCAACACGTCGGCCCACCTGGCCCCGTTCAGGCTCCCGGTGAGCCATCGCAGCGCCTCCTGCAGGTCCCACTCGGCCGCCCGCGAGAGGACGTAGGCGGTGATCGAGTCCAGCATCGCGGCCAACCCGATACCCACCAGGATGAGTCGCGTCCCGGCCGCGCCCCCGCGGACGGACAGGGCGTAGATGAGCAGCGCCACGCCCAGAGCGGCGACGATCGCGACCATGGAGACCTGGGCGCCGCTCAGCGACCAGAAGACGATCGCGCAGGCGGCCGCGGCGCTGGCCCCGGAGCTGATGCCGATGATGTCCGGGCTGGCGAGCTGGTTGCGCAGCATCGTCTGGAAAGTGACGCCGCCCAGCCCGAAACACAATCCGGTCAGCACCCCCAGCGTCGCGCGCGGCAGCCGCAGCCGGCCGACGGTGAACGAGGCGCCGGACACCTGCTCACCCAGGATCACCGACGTCACCTCGCCGGGGCCGTAGAAGGTCTGGCCCACCATGAGCGTGACGGCGAACGTCGCGACCAGGAGCGCGGCCAGTACGGCGACGACGACGTTGCGACGCCGGCCGCGGCGCCGGCGACCGCGGGCGACGACGTCGACGGCGTCTCGCGTGGCGGCCGGACCGGCGGCCGGCGGTGTGGTCTCCGGGTTCGCGATCGTGCTCACAGGGCACGCACCTTGTGCCGGCGCACGACGACGATGAAGAACGGCGCCCCGATCAGCGCGGTGACGATACCCACGTCGATCTCGCTCGGCCGGGCCACGATGCGCCCGAGCACGTCCGCCGCGGTCAGCAGGCCCGCCCCGGTCAACGCGGAGAACGGCAGCAGCCAGCGATGGTCCGGGCCCACGAGCAGCCGGCACAGGTGCGGAATGACCAGGCCGACGAATCCGATCGGCCCCGCGATCGCCGTCGACGCGCCGCACAGCAGTACCGCGCCCAGCGCCGCCACCGCCCGGGTGAGGGCCACCCGCTCACCCAACCCGGCTGCGACGTCGTCGCCGAGGGCGAGGGTGTTCATGCCCCGCGCGGACAGCAGGCAGATGACGAAACCGGCCACGAGGAACGGTGTCAGCTGCCCGATGCGGTCGAACGACGCGCCACCCACGCCGCCGATCTGCCATGAGCGCACGTTCGCGCCGATGTCGTTGCGCGGCAGTGCGATGGCGGTGATGAACGACACGAAGGCCGCGGACGTCGCGGCGCCGGCGAGAGCGAGCTTGAGCGGCATGGGCCCGCCGCGGCCCAGCGAGCCGATGACGTAGACGAACACCGCCGAAATGCCGGCACCGACGATCGCGGTCCAGATGTAGCCGGTCGCCGACGTCAAGCCGAACCAGGCGATCCCGATCACGACCGCCAGCGCGGCGCCCATGTTCACGCCCAGGATGCCGGGGTCGGCCAGCGGGTTGCGGGTGACACCCTGCATGACGGCGCCGGACACCGCGAGCGCGGCGCCCACCGTCACCGCCAGAACCGTGCGCGGGATGCGTACCGACACCGCGGCGCGGTCCAGTCCGTCGGCCGACCCGCCGAGGGCGGCAACGATGTCGGACCACCCGACCTCGCGGGAGCCCACGGCGACCGACACCGCCATGAGCACGACCAGGACCGCGACCACCGCGAGCAGCCACAGCAGCCGCATCCGCCGGGGGCGGCGCAGCTGCGCGACGCCCCCGGCGGATGTTGCCTCGGTCGTCGTCACGACGCCTTGGCGGCAGCCTCGCCGAGCAGGGCGACGTAATCGTCCAGAACCCACGAGATGGCCAGCGGCGTCGGGTTCGCCGCCGTCCCGAGCGGACCGTTCTCCAGCGAAACGATCGCCCCGTTGGCCACGGCGGGCATCTGCGAGAGCAGCGGATCGCTCTTCAGCACGTCGACCACCGCCTGGTCGCCGTAGGTGACGATGACCTCGACGTCGTCGAACACGTCGACGTGCTCCGCGCTGACGGTCTGTACGAACTGGTCGTTGCCCGCCGAGGCTTCTGCCACGCTCTCGGGGGTCGTCAGGCCGAGATCGGCGAAGAACGCGCTGCGGGTGTCGTTGGCGGTGTAGAAGCTGACCTCGCTCAGGTCCGAGGCGTCCACGTGGGTGAGGAACATCGTCGACACCCCGTCGAGCTGCGGGTATTCGGCGACGGAGGCGGCGATCTCCTGTTCGATGTCCGCCACCAGCTCCTGGCCTTCGTCGCCCAGGCCGATCGCCTGGCTGTTGAGCTCGATGGTGTCGCGCCACGATGTCGCCCAGGGCGCCTCCGGATACGCGACCACCGGGGCGATCTCGCTGAGCGTGTCGTAGTCCTCCTGCGTCAGCCCCGAGTACGCGGCGAGGATGACGTCGGGCTGGGTGTCGGCCACGGCTTCGAAGTCCACGCCGTCGGTCTCGTCGAACAGCACCGGCGTCTCGGCGTCGAGCTCCTCCAGACGCTCCTCGACCCAGGGCAGGACGCCGTCGCCGTTGTCGTCGCCGAAGTT
>NZ_DAHVSH010000076.1:0-18982 GCF_027324685.1 Haloactinopolyspora sp. | reverse complement strand
CGCGATCCCGCCTTCGGACTGCTGCTCGTCCTCGGCGTCGGCGGCACCCAGGCCGAACTCTTCCCGGCCGTGAACGCCGCCGTTCTCCCCACGGTCTCCAGCAGGATCGCGGCGATGATCGATTCACATCCGGTCCTGAGTCGGCTGCTGGCGGGCTACCGCGGCGCCGAGGCGGGCAACCGCGACGCGCTCATCGACGTCGTACAGCGATTCGCCCAGTGGGGTCTCGACCACGGCGACGAACTGCTGGAGGCCGACGTGAACCCCGTCATGGTCAACGGCACCGGAGCAGTCGCCGTCGATGCCCGTGCGGTATTCGGAAGGTGAGCACTATGAACAGCAACAACGCGGCCTATGTCCGCGGCGTGGGGAACACCAGATACGTCAAGAAGGCCGACCAGTCGGTGGAGGCGCTGGCCGTCACGGCGATCGATGCTGCCGCGGCGGACGCGGGGATCGCGGTCTCCGACATCGACGGCATCATCGTCTACCACGGCCACATCGGCACCGACGAAGTGATCGCGCAACTGAGGCTGCCGGACGTCAAACTGCGCGCCATCATCGACATCGGTGGTGCCAGCGCTGTGTCCGCGCTGCAGATGGCCTCGCTGTACGTCCTCAACGGCGCGGCGACGAACGTCCTTCTGGTGCGCGCCATCAAAGGGAACTCCGGGCCGCGTAAGGCCAAGCGCAGGTCGTTCCTGCCGTCGCAACAGTTCCGGACCCAGTTGGAGTACGTCGCCGGCTGCAACACGCCTGCCCAGCGCTATGCCTTCCTGTGCCGGCGCTACATGCACGAACACGGGCTGACCCGCGAACATCTGGCGGAGATCGCGCTGGCCGCACGGGCGCACGCCAATCTCAACCCGGACGCTCAGATGTACGAGCGGACGCTGGACATGGACGAGTATCTCTCCGGCCGAGTGATCGCCGACCCGTACTGGCTCTACGACTGTTGCCTGGAGACCGACGGAGCGTGCGCGGTCGTGGTCTCGGCGCAGCCCGGGACAGACGGTCAACGGCCGGCGGTGAAGATCCTCGCCACCGAGGAAGGTCACGCCGATCCCCCGGACGACATCACCAACCGGGACCCGTTCCTCCACGTAGGGCTGGAGAAGGCAGCTGCTCGGCTGTGGGACTCGATCTCACTGGGTCCGGACGACATGGACGCGGCGATGGTCTACGACTGCTTCACCTTCGAAGTGGCGCACCAGTTGGAAGCTGCCGGCTTCGCCACGCCGGACACCATCGGGCGGCTCATTCTCGAAGACGGCATCCGGTTGGGCGGGAAACTCCCGGTCAACACCCACGGCGGCCTGCTGTCCGAAGGACACATGGTGGGTCTGAATCACATCGTCGAGGCGACGCGTCAACTCCGTGGCGAGTGCGGCCCGCGGCAGGTATCCGGCGCTCGTCATGTCGCCATCACCGGCTGGGGAAACCTCGGTGACGGATCGATCACTGTTCTGGGGAGGCACGATGGATCTGCGTGACGTTCCTGCGCCGGATCTGGAAGATCCGCTGTTCCAGCCGTATTGGGCCGGCGCCGCCGAAGGCAAGCTGGTCCTGCCCCGCTGCAGCGGTTGCGAACGCGTGAACTGGCCGCCCCGGTCGGTGTGCCCCCACTGCCGGAGCACGGAGTCCGCCTGGGCCGAGCATCAACCGCACGGCACCTTGTTCAGTTGGACCGTCGTCGGCCGGGCCACGGCACCGGGCTATCACGAGGTGCCCTACGCGGTGGGCATCGTCGCGCTGGATGACGCTCCGGTGCGGTTGATGGGGACGATCGTGGGCGCGGAGCCCAGCGCCCTCGTCATGGACATGCCGATGTCGGCCCGATTCGCCCCGGCCGGCTCGTCCCCGGAGTTCACGCTGGTCCAGTGGGAGCCGACCGCAGACCTGTCCGCCACGCCAACCAACCCAGGGAGCTGACCATGTCGGTAGTGCGTGTCCAAGGACTCAACAAGGAATTCGTCTCGAACGGCACGACGGTCGCAGCGGTCCACGATCTCGACCTGACGCTGGACCGCGGTGAGTTCGTGTGCCTTCTGGGACCGAGCGGCTGTGGGAAGACGACGACGTTGCGGGCCATCGCCGGACTGGAGACGCCCACCAGCGGCACGATCGAGATCGCCGGTCAGACCGTCTACTCCTCGGCGACCAGTACCTACGTGCCGCCGGAGCGTCGTGGCTTGGGCATGGTGTTCCAGTCCTACGCCGTCTGGCCACACATGACGGTAGCCGAGAACGTCGGCTTCCCACTGCGGCATGGCGTCGGGAAGCACGACAAGTCGCGTCATCGTGAGATCAACGACCGCGTGGCCCGCATCCTCGAGATCATGGACTGCGCCCACCTGTCGCAGCGATACCCGTCGGAGCTCAGTGGGGGTCAACAACAGCGAGTCGCGCTCGCGCGCACCCTGGTCTACGAGCCGGACCTGCTGCTGTTCGATGAGCCGCTGAGCAACCTCGACGCCAAACTGCGTGAGCGGATGCGGATCGAGCTGCGAGAACTGCAACAACGATTGGGCTTTGCCGCGCTGTATGTGACGCACGACCGTGAGGAGGCGTTGTCGCTGTCCGATCGCATCCTGGTGATGCGTGACGGCGTGGTGGTACAGGCTGGTACGCCCGAAGAGATCTACGAACAGCCTGCGGACGTGTTCGTCGCCGACTTCATCGGCCCGGTGAATCTGCTCCCGGTCTCGGCGCTTCGCCGGACCGGGAACGCGATCGTCGCGGTGACCGAGCTCGGCGACATCACCTGTGCGGACTCCGCCCCCGTTGCCACTGACGTCGGCGAGGCGAGCCAATCATCGGTTCTCATCCGCCCGGGGTCGTTGCGCGTCGGCTCCACCGAAGCCCCGGGCCCCAACTGTTGGGAGGCACGAGTCGAGAACGTGACCTACTTCGGTGAGCACGTCCTGTACAGCCTGCACGTCGGCAACGTCAGGTTGACCGCCACCGTGCCGGCCTGCGACCGCCCCCGAGGTGACCGGGTCTTCGTGACCGCCGCTGCGGACACCTGCCGGGTGGTCCGTGGCCGAGTAGAAGGTCACAGCGCCCAGGCAGTGAGCGAGTCAGCCACCGTGGCGGCCCCCGTTTGAGAGCTCGTACGCAGACCTCGGAGCTGACACCGCCTCGTCCCACAACACGCGTGAGGAGCTTTCCCACTATGAACGCAACAGAGCCCGCGGGCCTCTTGCCGGCCACCGTGACACCGTTCAACGCTGACATGCAGGTCGACTTTCCTGCGCTCGAAGCGCATCTCGGTGCGACCGCAGCAGCTCCAGGTGTACGCGGATTGGTCGTGAACGGTCACATCGGGGAAATCCTCGCTCTTGGCGCCGAAGAACGAACCACCATCGTGTCAGCAGCGAAGTCGGTCTGTACCGACAGTCAGGTGACCTATGCGGGCATCGTCGGCTACCACGTCGACGACCTCGTCGATCAAGGACTACGCGCCAAAGCAGCAGGCGCCGACGGCCTGTTGGTGATGCCCCCCATCGACGTGCGTCCCTATCGGCGGCTGGCCACGAACCCGGACTCGGTCCTGCACTTCTTCGCCGAACTGGACAAGCGGGTCGGGTTGCCCATGGTGGTTCATCAATATCCGGACTTCACCGGCGTGGCGTATCCGCTTCCGGTCCTGTCCCGCCTGGCCGATCTCGAGCATGTCGTCGCCGTCAAAGCCGCCTCGGTCGATGTGGCGACCTACACCGAACTGTGGGACACCTTGTCGACCAAGACCCGGGTGTTGGCGGCCACGGATGCTCCGGGACTGCTCGGCATGCTGATTCACGGGTCACACGGCGCGCTGATCGGCATCGGCGCGATCGAGCCGGCGCTGTGGGCCGAGTTCTTGCGGCTCGTCGACGAGTGCCCGTTGGAGCAAGCTCGCGACCTGTTCGTTCGATCGTGCCTTCCGCTGATGGATGCGGTGTTCGAGAACCAGGTCCCCCGAGGGCTGGAAAGTGAGGCCAGTGCCACGAAAGAGGCGCTGGTCCAACTCGGTCAGATTCCGTCGTCGCGGGTCCGGCCTCCCGCTGTTCCGGTGTCACAGCAGCGCAAGCTCGCCATCCGTGAAGCTCTGGTACAAGCAGGACTGCTGCCAGCCGACAATGTCGCGACACCCGGCGGCTGAAACGACGATTCCCACCATCGCGGTAGTCCGTGTGATCTGACGAAGGAGAAAACGTGCCCGTCGAAATGTCAGTGTCCGATGGCGTTGCCGAGATCACCTTGAATCGCCCCGAGGCGCTCAATGCGATTGATGCCGAGATGCGCCAGGACTTGCAACAGGCGTGGCGACGGGTCGGATCCGACCCTGATATCCGCGTCGCCCTGGTGACCGGTGCCGGCACCAAGGCGTTCTGTGCCGGGGCTGACCTCAAGCGCACCATGCCGCCGAAAGAGAGCTTTGCCGAGCTGACGTTCAACTCCACCACATCTCAACATCTGTTGACCGGCATGAACACCGACAAGCCGATCATTTGCGCGATCAATGGTTACGCGATCGGCGGCGGCCTGGAGATGGCGCTGGCCTGTGATATCCGGTTGGCATCGGAGAATGCCGAGCTGGGCTTGGCCGAAGTTCAGCACGGCACCATTCCCGGCGGCGGCGGGACACAGCATCTCCCCCGCGCTGTTCCGCTGTCCTTGGCCATGCAGATGCTGTTGACCGGTGACCGCATCAACGCGGCCAAGGCCTTGGAATCCGGCCTGGTCAGCGAGGTGGAGTCCGCCGAGCGCCTGCTGCCTCGAGCCCGAGAAATCGCCCACCGGATAGCCCGCAACGGCCCGTTGGCCGTACGCGCCATCAAACGTGTCGTCCGCGAAGGTCTGGCCATGCCCTTGGCCTCGGCCCTCGAACTGGAGCTGTTCGTCTGGGGCAACCTCCGCGACACCGAAGATCGAGTAGAAGGGAGACGTGCGTTTGCCGAAGGCCGGGCTCCGCAGTTCAAGGGTCGCTGACGTGCGCAGTTACGCTGGGGAATGGTTCGTGTTGGATGACATGGGGGTTGGCTGATGGCACGCCGCGGTCGGGGCGGCAAACAGGCAACTGTCACCGACGTCGCCGAGCGGGCTGGGGTCTCGCTGGCTACCGCGGCCCGGGTGCTGCGTTCGGAGCCGACGGTGAACAAGGAGCTGGCCCAGCGGGTTCACCAGGCCGCCGCCGAACTGAACTACGTTCCGAACATGGTGGCGCGCAATCTGCGTCGCGGAAGCGGAAACACCATCGGCTGTGTCATCGGCGAGATGCTGGACCCATACTTCGCGGAGATCGCGGAATCGGTGACGGTTCGCGCTGAAGAAGCGCATTCGATGATGGCGATCGTCTCCAACATGCAGCGATCAGCGAAGTTGGAACTCAAGCATTGCCGCCAGCTGTGGGAGCAGCGGGTCGACGGGTTGATCATCGCCGGTGGGGGTTTCGACCAGCGCACTCATGCCGAGGAATTCACCGGCTTGGTCAACCAGATCACTGCCGCGGGTGTCATCGTCGTGACGTTGTCGCCCCGGTTGGTCGACGTCCCGGCGTTCACCGTCGACAACGAGACGGTGGGCGGGCTCATGGCCCGTCATCTCATCGACCACGGCCACCACCGCGTGGGCATCCTCACCGGACCGCCGAACAGCGAGACCACCACCCAACGGCTTCGCGGGATGGAGAAGACGCTGCGCGAGGCCGGGGTCACGGTGCACGTGAAGTACGCCGACTACGCGCCGGAGTCCGGGAGCGTGGCCACGGCAGAACTGTTGACACGACAGCCGGAGATCACCGGGATTCTGGCCGCGGCGGATTCGATCGCCGTCGGAGCGATCAGTGGCGCCCAGTCGATCGGGAAGAGCGTGCCGAGTGACGTTTCGGTCATGGGACTGGGCCGAACGCGTATGTCGCTGTACTCCTCGCCGATCTTGACCACCGTCGACGTTCATTTGGCCGCGCATGCCACGGCAGCAACGGATTACATCGCCGCCAAGGTACGCGGGAAGGAACCCGCCGAGTTCACGTCCGTGGAGCCCACGCTCGTGCCGGGCGCATCGGTGGGCGCCGCCAAGACAGCGGCGTGATCACGGACAGTCCGGCCATCACGGCGGGCGGGTCTCGGTGTCCACGGGGACGAGCGTGAAGGTGTGCTCCGCCGTGTCGCGCACGGCGTCCTCGCTCGAGCGCATCGGCAGCGTGCCGCCGGTGCGCCACAGTTCGGTCTGATCGTGGTAGTGCTCGTGAAACGGGTGCCCGCTGACGCCGGTCAGGTCGATCCAGCGGGAGGCGTCCAAGTCACCGAGATCGACGATCATGCGCATGGACGGCACCCAGACCGTCTCGTAGCCCTCGGCTGCGTCCCATCCGGTGGCCTGCACGATCGACGGGCCGCCGCCGACGTCGTACGGTCCACGGTTGAACAGCCACTCGATCGCGCCGAGACCGGACGTGCCGAAGGTCTGCTCGGTGAGCGTCAACGCGTGCAGGCGCCCCCACTCCCACGCCGAGGCGTCCTTACCCTGCCGCACCGTCATCTCGTCGCGTGCCTCACGCACCGCCGCGATGAGGATCAGGTCGCGATCTTCGACGACATCGTCGGTGTTCACGTCGTCCCAGAACGCGTCGCGGGGATGCTCCAACAGTTCTCGGACGACTTCGAACCAGCGGCCCTGGCCGTGTGGACGGAACTGTTCGGGCAGGTCGTCGTGGAAGGTCAACTCGAGCACGTTGCGCCAGACGGCGTTGAAGTAGGCCGCCGCCGCGGAGTCCGGGTCCATGGCGTGGTCCCAGTCGTCGAGCAGGCGTAGCCCGTCGCCGTAGTACCCGCTCGGCGCCTCGAGCTCGCGCAGGTACGGCATCAGGATGTCGGCCGCCGCGCTGTGCGTGTCCATCTGGATCTCGACCATCGTGTCGGCGTCGAGCTCCTCGCCGGACTCGATGGCGGCGGCGAGCAACTCGTTGATCCGCCCAGCGCGCTGTCCGGCGTCGAAGTCGGCACCGAGCAGGAACGGGTAGCGATCGCTGGTGACCGGCTGGTTCGCGGTGACGATGTAGCCCTGCGATGGGTTGAGCATGTTGGGTAGCTCGTCGAAGGGGACGAATCCGGCCCAGTCGTACTCGCCGGTCCAACCCGGAACGGGGTAGCGGCCATCGCCCGCGCGGCGGACCGGGATCCGTCCGGGCGCCTGGTAGCCGATGTTGCCGTTGACGTCGGCGTAGACGATGTTCTGCGCAGGTACCTCGAACGTCGACGCCGCCGCACGAAGTGACGCCCAGTCGTGGGCGCGGTTCAGTGCGAACAGCGCGTCGGCGGTACGGCCCGGATCGAGCGCCGTCCAGCGCAGCGCGACGGCGTATTCGTCGCCGACATCTCTGATGCGTTCGTCGTGATCGGACAGCAGCGGGCCGTGGGCGGTGGAGCGGACCGTGATGGTGACGTCGTCGCCGCCGGCCACCTTGATCGTCTCTTCGCGCGTCTCCATCGGCACCCAGGACCCGCGGGAGAGATACGTGTCACCCTGGACCTGTTCGAGATAGAGGTCGGTGACGTCCGCACCCAGGTTGGTGAATCCCCAGGCCACGTTCTGGTTGTGGCCGATGACCACGCCTGGCAGCCCGGCGAAGGAGTAGCCGGTGACGTCGAAGGGGCAGGCCTGGCTCACCTCGCGGCAATGCAGCCCCACCTGATACCACGTGGACGGCATGGTGGGCGCCAGATGTGGGTCATTGGCCAGCAACGGTGTGCCGGACGCAGTATGCGAACCGTCCACAACCCACGAGTTGGACCCGATGCCGGGCCCGTCACCCAACAGGGCCGGCGCCGCGTCGAGCTGTGCCGCGGCCGCGCGCAGCGCCGGTACGGATTCGGCTAGCACCGGCTGACCGTCCATACCGACCAGTTCGCTCGGCGGGGTCGGGTCGACGTATTCGTCGTCGACGATCGGCTCGCCGACGTCGGCAGACCACTCCGGATACAGCTGCTCGACCCGCTCGACCGGCAACTCGGCGGCGAGCAGCGCCCGGGTGATCTCGTCCTCGAGGTTGCTGCGCAGATCCCAAGCCATGGCCTTCAGCCAGCTCAGGGAGTCGATGGCCGCCCAGTCCTCCGGTGAGTCGTCCCCGCCGAGCAGCCCCAGCAAGGTGTAGGCCACGCCGAACTCGCCGCCGGAACGTCCGGTCATCCACGCGTTGACGCCGTCAGCATAGGAGTCGAGGTAGCGGCGCGTCTCGGGCCGGATCAGCGGCAGTTCCTGGCCCGCGGTTCGCCGCCAGCCCAGGGTGCGCACGAACGTGTCGGTCTCGACCTGGTCCGCCCCGAACAGCTCGGACAGCCGGCCGGCGGTGATGTGGCGGCGAACGTCCATCTGCCAGAACCGGTCCTGCGCGTGCACATAGCCCTGGGCGCGGAACAGGTCTTCGGGGGTGTCGGCGTAGATGTGGGCGATGCCGTGCTCGTCGCGGACGATCTCGACCTCGGCGGTGAGCCTGGGCACATAGTCGCGGCCGTCGTAGTCGGGAAACGCCCTGCGCACCGACCACACGCTCAACACCGTCGCCGCCACGAGCGCCAGCACGACCAGACTCGCCACGACCGAGAACGAGATGACGATACGGCGGCGGGTCACCGAGACAGCGTAGGCGACGCGCCGAACACCGAGAATGGGCGGGCTCACGCCAAGAAAGGCTCAGACCTTTGATCTGCGATGTAAAGGCTCTGTCCTTGCCTATCCTCATGACAGGTTCTACCCTTGCGTTCATGCCCTACGTCCTCACGGTCGACCAGCGCGGAAGCCAGCGCGAGCGCGACCTCGTCGACGAGGCTCTCGACCAGATCCAGACCCTGGTGCCGAAACCGGTCCTGTCGTTCGAACGCACGGCCGGCGACGAGTTCCAAGGGCTGCTCGACGATGCCGCGGCCGTCCTCGATGCCGTGCTCATGCTGGTGCGCAGGGGGGCGTGGAGCATCGGGGTCGGCATCGGGCCGGTCGAAGAACCGCTGCCCGCGAGCACCCGCGCCGCCCGCGGGCCTGCCTTCGTCCGGGCTCGCGCCGCCTTGGACGAAGCCAAGCAACGCCCCGACCACGTCGCCGTCATCGGGGGCGCTCGCCCCGCCGCCGACGCCGACGCCGTCCTGACGCTGCTCGCCGCGGTGAGTGCCCGCCGCAGCGCAGCCGGGTGGGAAGCCATCGCCCTGGTGGAACAGGGGTATACCCTCGCCGAGGCGGCCGAGCGGCTGGGCGTCAGCCGCCAGGCCGTGGGCCAGCGACTCACCGTAGCGCTGTGGCATCAGGAGCAACAGGTCCGCCCGGTGCTCGTGCGACTGCTCGCCGACGCCGATACCGGTTGAGGAGGTCGGGGTTGTGAACGTCATCGCCGTGGTGCTGCTCGGCGCGACTGCGCTCGCCGGCCTGGTGATCTGGCTGCTCGTCGAGCGGCGCTCCTTCAGTACCCCGACGTTCGTGGCGCTGGCTGCCGTACCTGTGCTGTTGCTGGGCGTAGCCGCCCTGTTCGGCCTCGGCGGCTCCGAGAGTGGCGACACCCTCGGCCACGTCGCCAGCGCCACCGGCGTCGCCGTGGCGGCCTCGACCGGCGGGCTCGTCGCGACCGCCATGCTTCGTATCGCCGACCGCCGCGATCGGCGTGATCGCCTGAACCTCGCCGCCGGCCACGACGACGAACCTGCGAGCGTCGCGGACGTCTCCGACCCACGCACGCTGCGCGGCGGCGCGTCGATCGGCGTCCTCGAGCGCATCGCCGTGGTGACCACGCTGCTGGCCGGCTGGCCCGAGGGCCTGGCGCTGATCCTGGGCATCAAGGGCTTGGGCCGGTACCCGGAGTTGAATCGGCCACCGGCCTCCGAACGGTTCATCATCGGCACGCTCGGCAGCGTGCTGTGGGCGGTCGCCGCGGCCGGCGTCGTCCACACCGTGCACACCTGAGACCCGCTCGCGACGAGGCGTGGGACCGCTCACGTGGACAATCCACCCCTCGAAGGCGCATCATTGGCAGTCGAGGGTTGAGAGTGCTAACTCCGCCACCGGATCCAGGAGGACCACGAGTGCCCACGTACCAATACACCTGTACCGAATGCGGCGAATCGCTGGAGGCGGTCCAGAGCTTCACCGACGATCCCCTGACTGAGTGCCCCGCCTGCGCAGGCCGGCTGCGCAAGGTCTACTCCGCCGTGGGCGTGGTGTTCAAGGGATCGGGCTTCTACCGCAACGACAGCCGCAGCGGCGGCGACGGTGCCAAGAAGTCGGCCAGCAGCGAATCGTCCAGCTCCAAAGACTCGTCGTCGAGCTCGTCGAGTGGCTCCGATTCGTCCGCGTCGGACTCGTCGTCGAAGTCGGATTCGTCGTCCGGGTCGAAGTCGACCGCCAGCACTCCCGCAGCCTGAGCCGTCCCGACCGAAATAACTCGATCTTCGCCTGTGGACAACCGCCCGACGACGGTCCGGCGCGCCTAGCGTCGCACGCATGGACAGCATGCGTGCCGCCGCGAAACGGATCGTCACCACGGCGTCGTGGCATCGTCGGCTTCTGGCCGGCGGGGTCGCCGCGGCGGCCATGGCCCTGGGCATCGAGGCCGCGTCACCGGCGCCGCCACCGCGCGTCGAGGTCACCGTGGCCGCCCACGACCTCGGCGGCGGCACGGTCATCGCGGCCGACGACGTGACCACGGCGAGCTTCGCGCCCGGGTCCGTGCCCACCGGCGTGCTCGGCGACGATCTCGAAGGGCGGGTTCTCGCCGGGCCGGTGCGCGCCGGCGAGCCGATCACCGACCGACGAGTCCTCGGGCCCGGGCTGCTCGACGGCTTCGGCGCGGATCTGGTGGCGGCCCCGGTGCGCATCGCCGACGCCGGGGCCGTCGGCTATGTCCGCCCCGGCGACCGGGTGGACATCCTGGCGACGACCGTCGACGGCCTGGCACCGGCCCAGGTGCTGGCGCCCGACGTGCCCGTGCTCTCACTCACCGCCGCGGGTGGCGCTGCCGCCGACGGCGCCCTGATCCTGGTGGCGGTCGCACCGGAACAGGCCGGCGACCTCGCCGCCGCGGCCGTCACCTCGCGGCTGTCGTTCACGCTCAAATCCCGACGGCGTGGGCGGTCATCGACTAGCGTGTGATCCGCTCTGACCGGTCTGGACACGAGAGGTGCACCGTGCTCACGGGATTCAAGGAATTCGTCAGCCGCGGCAACGTCGTCGACCTCGCTGTCGCCGTCGTCATCGGCGCGGCGTTCACCCAGATCATCAACGCCGTCGTCGACGGTTTCATCAATCCGCTGGTCGCGGCCATCTTCGGGGAGCCCGATCTCACCCAGGTCGGCAACTTCACCATCAACGACGCCGACTTCTCCATCGGGTTGATCCTCGCCGCGACGTTCAACTTCCTGGTAGTCGCGGCTGCAGTGTACTTCGTGATCGTGATGCCGATCAACAACATGCGCGAGCGCCGCGCGCTCCCCGAGGAAGTCGAAGAACCCACCGAGGACGTCGTCCTGCTGCGCGAGATCCGCGACGAGCTGCGCCGACGCCGCGTCTGACGCTCGCGGTCAGGACCAGTGCGGCGGGCGCTCCGCGAGCAGCCGCTCGTCGTTGGAGTCGTCGCCGTCGCCCCAGCCGCTCGGGGACTCGTCGGTCGTGACGTCGGGCAGCACCTCGAAGTCGTCGTCCCACTCGGGCCCGGTGCTCATCAGCGTCTCCTGCCTGGGTCAATCGAGGTCGCCGACTTCGATACGAGCCAGTCGGCGTTCACGAACCAGGCTGTCGACGTCGACCTCGGGTACGCCCGACTCGTGCCACAACGCCGCGAACACGCCGGTCACGTCCCGCTGGCTGAGCATGCCGACGAGTTTTCCGTCTTCCACGATCGGCAGGTGACGAATCCAGTTCTGCGCCATCATTCGCGCAGCCTCGCGCACCGAGGTGTCCGACGACACCGTGATCAACTCGGTCGACATGACCGATTCGATGGACTCGGTGTCGGGATCGGCGCCGCGCGCGATGGCCCGGAGGATGTCGCGCTCGGTGACGATTCCGACGATGGTGGACCCGTCGACGATGACGAGTGAGCCGGTCTGCTGGCGCCACATCGTCTCGGCCGCGCTGCGCAGCGTGCCGGTGGTCGAGTCGGTCACAGCGGCACCGGTCATGATCTCGGCGACACGCACGAATATCGCCCCCTGATTCTCAGCCGACTAGGCCACCAGCGTAGAACACCGATGGCCGGGTCCGGCCATCATTTGGCGCGAACCGCCGATCGAGATCACAACGCCGGCGCCCCGGCACGCGCCACCCGCACGGCGTGGCGCAGGACGTCGGTCGTGCGCGCGTCGTCCGGTGAGATGCCGAGCTCCATGGCGAGCGCGTCGGCGACGTCGTCCTCGGGGCGAGCCAGCCCGTCCGATTCCACCCAGCGGGCCAACGCGGCCAGCTCCCGGCCGGTGTACTCGCTGACCGAGCGACCCCGGACCAGCAACGGCCGCGTGCCCGAACGCCGCGGGAGGTCGTCGGAGGCGGCCTCGTCGGCGCCGGTTCGCTCGCCGTCCTCGGCCGGCTCGTCGGCTTCGGCGTCGGTCGCCTCGGTTTCAGTCGACTCGGCTTCGGTCGGCTCGGTTTCGGTGACCTCGTCGGCGGGCATCCCCGCGACGATGTCGGCTTCGGCCGCAGCCACCGCCCAGTCGTAGGCGTCGGCGTCGGCGACGGCCTGCTCGTAGGCCGCGCGCAACCGCGCAACCTCACCGTCCGGGTCGCTCGCCCAGGCGGCCGACCAGACGCGATGCACGTTCCAGCCGAGCCGGCGCAGCTGCGCCGGGCGCAGTCGTTCGCGGACCCGCGTGTCGGTTCGGGCGGCGTAGGCGGCGCCGTCGGTCTCGACCGCCAGGACGAACCGGTCGCGCCGGGTGGGATGCGACACGGCCACGGCGACGCCTCCCGCTCCGCCGTACCCCGTCACCACCCGGGCCGGGATGTCGTCAGCGCGCAGCCGTTCGGCCACGACGGCGGCCAGCGCGTCAGCGTCGTGCCGGTCGTCGTGGTGTTCCTCGACGGTGTTCTGGTCTTTCTGAACGTAGGTCAGGAACTCTCCGAGCGCCTGGCTGCCGGGCGTGGTCAGCCGACGCGGGCTGAGGTCGTCCGCGCTGAACGTGGCCACGACGGTCAACCGTTCCCGCGCGCACGTCGTCGCCGCGGTCAACCGTCGTTCCCCGCCGGGACGGCCGAGCGCGCCGAAGCGGTAGAGGATGCGCCCGTCGACCGACCGGCCGTAGCCGAGGCTGAGGATCACGGTGTCGCGGACGTCGCCGCTGACCTGCTCGACGTCCTTGATGAAGAACGGCTCGGAGCGATCACCCCGGAGGTACGTGGCGACCTCGGGAGCCCGGATCAGCGCGTGGCGCAGCGCGGTGTCCAGCCGCTCCGCGTGGCGTGGCCCCAGGGTGACCACACCGAGGCTCTCGTGCGGGCGGGTGCGCACGTGCGTCAGGATCAGCTCCACGACGCGTTCCACCTCGGCCGACGAGCTGTCGACCGGGTCGTCGGCCACCGGTGTCGCCTCGACCACGTCGAGCGAGAGGCGGCCCTGCCCGCCGACACCGGGAACCGTGGTCAGCCGCCCGGAGTAGACCGTCTTCGCGGCGAATCCGACCAGCCGGTGGTCGCGGACGCGGTACTGCCCGGTCAGGGACCGTTCGGGGAGTACCCCGCGAAGCATGTCGACCACGGAGGCCGGCGGGTCCTGCGCCCAGGGGCCCTCGTGCTCGTCCGGGTCGGGCGCGGGTTCGACGGCCGTGCTGAACGCTGCTCGCGCGACCTCGTCGTCGCCCATCAACACCAGCCGTTCGCCCCGGGCCAGACAGGCGATGGATTCAGCGACGGCCAACCGGCCGGCGTCTTCGACGATGACCACGTCGAACAACTGGCGTGGCGGCAACGCCTCGGTGACGGTCAACGGCGAGACGACCCAGCACGGCACCGCGGCCAGAGCGACCTCCGGCGCCTGCTCGACCAGCTCTCGGGGTGTCGCCGGGGCACCGTCGCCGCTGAAGCCGGTCAGCACCGCGGCCTGGCCCTCGTGCTCCTCGGCGGTGGCGGTGAACGTCCGGTGCCTGGCTTTCAACACCTGGGCGGCACCGGCTTCGAGGTCGGCGACGTCGGCGGCACAGAACTCGTCGATGATCCGCTCGTGCTCTTCCCGGTCGAACCCGCCGAGCACGGTGTCGTCGCGGCGCCACAGGTCCAGCAGCGACGCATGCCACGCGTAGTCGAACACGTCCTCGACCTGCTTCGCTCCGGCCTCGCGGCGGCGTAGCTCGGCGATGACGTCGTCCAGGCCGGCCGCCGAAAGGTCCGCCTGCAGGGCATACAGCCGCGGCAGCGAACGCAGGTGCCGTTCGTCCCCGATGAGCTCGTCCAGGCGCTTGGCGGCCATGCCGACCGGGAGATCCACCAGGTCGGAGGTTCTCGGGTTGCCCTGTTCCAGGACGCCCAGCTCGCGGCGGACAGCGGCGGCCGCCTCGACGGCGTCGGGCAAGTGCGGCCCGGTGCGCGGCGGCTTGCTGTCGCGGGAGCGTTCACGCCAGGTGGCCAATTGGGTCCGGGCGGCGAGCAGCTGCGAATGCAGGTGATGGCGCTCGTGCCGGCCCGGGCCGACGAGTTCGGCGAGATGACGACGCAGCCTGCGGCGGGCGAGAAAGCCGAGGGTGCTCGACGTCTCGGACCGGTACGCGCGGTCACCGGTCGCAGCGGCGAGGTCGTCGAGCGGCTCGTCCCAGATCTGCGCGCCGAAGGTGTCGATGGTTGCGGCGACCGCGGCGAGGAGGTCGACGACCTCGAGGCATTCGGCGACGGTGCCCGGGCCGGCCAGACCGACTTCGACGGCCGCGCGAGTGGCGGAGTCACGCAGGCCCGGCAGGTGGCGTGAGCGCAACTCCGTGGCGGTGTACAACAGTTCGGTGGCTTCCTGGGCCGATGCGACCTCCGAGCCGTACCAGGGCGACGTACTGTGCCCGAGCGTGAGCCCCTCCAGGTCGGCGTACTCACGCAGCCTCGCTCGTACCGTGTCGGTACGTCCGGCCGCGGTGAGGGCATCAGGCGCGATGCGCGCCGGGGTTCGCGCATGCTCGGGCGCGGTCGCGACGTGCACCATGGCCTGGTAGGCCGACGTGCGCCAGGGCGGGCGCACCTTGTGCAACGCCTGGTGGTAGGCGTCCAGCGCTGCAGCTGGCTTGGCCGCCGTGGCCGCCGGCGGGTCGTCGCTTTCGGTGGTTTCGTCGGCGGCGAGGCGCTGGGCGGTCCCGACGATCTGCGCGACAGCCTCGGCGGGGCCGGTACGCCCGGCGTCGAGTACCAACTCGTCCAGGCCGACCGAGGCGAGCCGGTCCACCAGGCTGTTCAGGGTCGCGCGCTTCTGTCCGACGACGAGCACGCGTTGCCCGCGACCGACCAGCTCGGCGACCAAGGCCGCCACCGTCTGCGTCCGTCCCGTTCCTGGAGCTGCCTGAACGCGCAGGTGTCCCCCACCAGCCACCGCGGCCACGACGGCATCCTGCTCGGCGTCGGTGTCGAGCACCGTGAATCGCGGTTCGACGGGCTCACTCGGCTGGGCGAGGGCCGACACCGAAGGCGCATGCCCGGCCAGCGCGGACACCACGTCGTGGGACTGCAGGCTGACGCCGAAGGCCGCGAGATCGTTGGTCAGGGCGAGCGGCGCGGTGGTGAAGGTGGCCAGCACCGCCCGGTGAGCGATCGAGAACCCGTCGACCACGTGCGGCGGAGCGAACTCGCGTAGCCGTTCGACCAGCGTGGCATAACGCAGCCGGCCCGCCGGATCACGCAGGTCGTCCGCGTCGAAGCGCAGGCCGAGCTGGATGTCCAGGGCGTGCAACAGCACGGGGTTGACGAACGGGTCGTCGGCGATGGTGATGACGAAGTCGGTCTCGGCCGGGTCACGCGCGGTCACGGTGGCTGGGCGCAGCATCACCGGCGCCGTCGGCCGGCGCGCGGCGAACGGATTGGCCCACGTCGCGATGCCCACGGCCAGGAAGCAGGCCGGCAGGCCGCGTTCCTCACTCAGTTCACGCGTCTTGTCTCGGATGGCGCGGACCGAACGCAACGCCGACGTCCGAAGCGGCTCGTACGGGAAGAGCTTGGAGATGACGACCGGCGTGCCGGCGAGCAGGGCCTTGCGCGCCTCTGGCTCAGCGGCAGCGAGGTCGAGGGTGCCGACCTTGAGGTCTCGATACGACAGCAGCGGGTCGCGTCCGCCCAGGGCGGAGACGTCCTTGCTCCACTGCTCGACAGCCTGGGTCACCAGCTCCGTGCGGGTCGGAGCCGGAGCGGCGGCTTCGGATCGCAGCGTACTCACGGCAGATGCTGGGTCGGGGCCGGATACCTCACCAGGCTGAGACTAGTTCGAGAGCGGGCGAGAACGGTGCAGGCAGGCCGAGCCGAGTGGGACCAGTGTGGTCGATCCGCCCACGAGGGCGCATCATGGCGAGTTACAGTGACGGCCGCGTCGGCTGCTGATGGGAGGTAGTGGAGTGAAGCTGCTCGAGGACGTGTCCTCGTCGGTCACGCATCGCCCGCCGCCACGTCGCGGCGCGATGACCCTCGCACTGACGTCGGTGCTGCTGGTCCTGGCCGCAGCAGCGGGTTTGATCGCCGTGATCAGCAGCGGAGGTCTTGACGACGGCACTGCGACGCGCAGCGACTGGGTGGCTTCGGCGACCCAGGTGTGCTCCGACGTCGCGGGTGAGCATCCGATCATGACCGAGGGCGCCCCGGCGCGTACCGCGCCCGACAACCTCGCCGACGTTGCGGCCGGCACCCAGGCGCTGGCCAGCGGTATCGACGAGCTTCGCGCGCCGGCCGACGACCCCGCCATCGACGAGCTCCTCTCCACCGGCGAGCGCGCATCCAGCCAGTGGAGCGCGTTGGTCGACGGGACGGCCGAGGTCACTGCGCCGCACCTGGCCGAAGCGGCGGACCTGACCGCCGCCATCGTGACCGGGCTGAACGAGCTGGGCGCGGACTGTTCGGCGCTGGGCTGAGCTGCGCTCAGGTAGTCTGCAAGGATGAACGTCCTCGTGCCCTCGTGGTGGCTGCCGGCACCGGCGGCCTGAGTCAGCACGTCCATTGCACGGCCGCCGCACCGGCGGCCGCTGCACGCGAGGACATCCGCTGGTTCGCGGCGGCATCGACACCGCCAGGAGACCACCGTCATGACCGTCGAACCAGCTCAATCCACCGCCCTGATCGCCGACGAGTCGGCCGTCGCGGCCGATCCCGCCAGCCACCGCGTCTTGACCGGTGACCGGCCCACGGGACCATTGCACTTGGGCCACTACTTCGGCACCCTGCGCAATCGCGTCCGGCTACAGAGTCTCGGCGTCGACACCTATCTGGTCGTCGCCGACTATCAGGTCATCACCGACCGGCAGTCGCCCGGCGAGATCGCCGCCAACGTCAGCGAGGTCGTCCTGGACAACCTCGCCGTCGGCATGGACTCCGAGCGCACCACCATCTTCCCGCACAGCCAAATCCGTGCCCTCAACCAGTTGATGCTGCCGTTTCTCTCCTTGGTGTCGGTCGCCGAACTGCAGCGCAACCCGACCGTGAAGGAGGAGGCGGAAGCGGCCGGGATCTCGTCCATCAGCGGGCTGCTGCTCACCTATCCGGTACACCAGGCCGCCGACATTCTTTTCTGTCACGGCACCCTGGTCCCCGTCGGCGACGACCAGCTGCCGCACGTCGAGCAGACCCGGCTCATCGCCCGGCGGTTCAACGACCGCTACGCCGGCGGCCGCCAGGTCTTCACCGAGCCGCAGGCGCTGTTGTCGCCGGCGCCCCGGCTGCTCGGCGTGGATGGCCGGAAGATGAGCAAGAGCCGCAACAACGCCATCGAGATCCGGGCCACCGAGGACGTGACGGCGCGGCTGATCCGGCGGGCCGTCACGGACGCCGACCGCCGGATCACCTATGACCCGGATTCGCGTCCCGGGGTGTCCTCGCTGCTCATGATGGCTGCTCTCGTGACCGAGCGCAGCCCGCACGAGGTGGCCGACGACATCGGTTCCCGCGGCGCGTCGGCGCTCAAGGCGCACGTCACCGAGGTCGTCAACGAGCATCTGCGACCGATCCGCCGGCGCCGGGCCGAGCTCGCGGCCGACCCCGGCATCGTCCCCGCTGTCCTGCACGCCGGCGCAGAGAAGGCCACCGCCGACGCTGAGCAGACACTTCAGCACGTGCACGACGCGTTGGGTATGAAGTACTGAGGCCGTCACAACCCAGGGATCGGAGACTGCTCGATGACGTATGACGCGACAGGCGTGACGCTGGAGCTGGCCACCAAAGTGCTGGAGGGTCAGCCGTTCAGCACTCTGCTGGGCACCCGCCTGACGTCGTTCGGGCGCGGCGAGGCCACGCTGGAGTTGGACATCCGCGACGACCTGCTACAACAGGATGGTTACCTGCACGGTGGCGTGCTCGCCTACGCCGCCGACAACGCCATCACGTTCGCCGGCGGCAGCTCACTCGGCCCGTCCGTCCTCACCAGCGGGCTGACCATCAGCTACCTGCGTCCGGCCTCCGGCGCGCGGTTGATCGCCCGCGCCCACGTCATCCACACGTCACGTCGCCAGGCGACCTGCCGCTGCGATCTGACCGTGCACGACGACGACGGCACCGCGACCCTGTGCGCGGCGGCCCAGGGCACGATCATCGCCACCGGCAACTCGACGGCCTGACGGAGGCGGCTGGGCGGGACGGCCTGACCGGGAATTCGATCCGCGCCGGGCCGCCCGATAACCTTGGTCCCCGTCGAACGCCCTCGTAGCTCAGGGGATAGAGCATCCGCCTCCTAAGCGGAGTGTCGCAGGTTCGAATCCTGCCGAGGGCACCAGAGCGTCGTTGTTCAAACCAGCGACGTTCCCGGTTTGATCCGTCCCGTTTCCGCCTGCTGTCTGGCGGGAGAGGGCGGTGGCCTGGACTTCGG
>NZ_DAHVSH010000063.1:0-33883 GCF_027324685.1 Haloactinopolyspora sp. | reverse complement strand
GCCATCGTCGACGAAGCCGCACTCGTCGACGTGCTGACCAACGGCCCGCTGGCGGCCGCAGGGCTCGACGTGTTCGCCGATGAGCCCCTTCCCGCCGAACACCCGCTGCGCCGCCTGCCCAACGTCGTGTTCACCCCGCACGTGGGGTGGACCGTCGAGGAAGCGTTCACCGAGTTCGCCGAGATCGCTGCGGACCAGTTCGCGGCCTACCGGGCGGCGCAGCTGCCCCGCGAGGACCTCTTGGACCCCGACGTCACCCCGGCCGGGCGCATCGGCGGGATCCGGTCCGGCGAGGAGAGGGCTTCGCATGGCCGGTGACCGGGACGGAACCGCGCTCGGGCTGCCCGCCGATCCGGCGGGCCTGGCCGATGCCCTGCACCGGACCGGTTACCTGGCCGACGACGAATTGGCGACGGTGGCATGGCTGGCCGCGCGGATGAAGCGCCCGATCATGCTCGAGGGCGATCCCGGAACCGGTAAGACGTCGCTGGCCGAGGCGATAGCCACCGCGTTGGGCGCGCCGCTGATCCGGTTGCAGTGCTACGAGGGCATCGACGCCTCTCAGGCCTTGTACGACTGGGACTTTTCCCGCCAGGTGCTGCACCTACGGGCGCTAGAGGCGGCGCACGGCGCGGGCGGCCTGGATGTCGCCGCGGTGGAACAGGACTTGTTCGACGAACGGTTCCTGCTGCCCCGCCCGGTGCTCCAAGCGCTGCAGACGGCGCCGTCGGTGCTGCTGGTCGACGAGGTCGATCGGGCCGACGCCGAGTTCGAGGCGTTCTTGCTGGAGGTGTTGTCGACTCATGCGGTGACCATCCCCGAGATCGGCACCGTCCGCTCCTCTGCTCCGCCGCTGGTCGTGCTGACGTCCAACCGGACCCGGGAGGTTCACGACGCGCTCAAGCGCCGCTGCCTGTACCACTGGGTCGAGCACCCGGACCTCGAGCGTGAGGTGCAGATCCTGCGTACCAGGATGCCCGAGCTGCCGACCGTGCTGGCCGAGCAGGTGGCCGTGGCGGTGGCGCGAATGCGCACGGCCGGGCTGATCAAACCGCCAGGGGTCGCCGAGAGCCTGGACTGGGCGGCGGCGCTGTTCGAACTGGGCCGGACCGAGCTCGACGTGGACACCGCGACCTCGACCTTGGGTGCGGTACTGAAGTATCACGAAGACAGCACCAGAGTGCGCGCGGACCTCGCTCGTTTCGTGACCGGCTGAGGGGTGCGGGCGCATGGCGTCCTCAGGCCGCTGTTGGTGTGTTGGCAGGAGGAGATGGCATGCGTGACGTGATGCCCGCCCTGAAACGGTGGTGGGAGGCATCCACCCCGGTCGGCATGGGAACCGTGGTGGCGACGTGGCGCTCGGCCCCGCGGCAGGCCGGGGCGGCGATGCTGGTCGGGCCGGACGGCGAAGCGGTCGGCAGCGTGTCGGGCGGCTGCGTGGAAGGAGCGGTCTACGAGCTGGCGACGGCGGTCACCGCCGACGGGGTGCCGGTTCTGCAGCGCTACGGCGTCAGTGACGAGGACGCCTTCGCCGTCGGGCTCACCTGCGGCGGCATCATCGACGTGTTCGTCGAACGCGTCGACCGCGCATCGTTCCCGCAGCTCGGCGACGTGATCGCGGACGTGGAGGCCGGTCGCCCGGTCGCGGTGTGCACGCTGATCGAGCACCCCGATCCGACCCGCGTCGGTGCCCGCCTGGTGGTCCGGGCGCCGGCCGGTGAGGCTGCGACCGCGGGGACCTCGGGGACGATGGGATCGGCCCGGTTCGACCACGCCGTCGCCGACGACGCGCTGGGGCTGCTGGAATCCGGACGCACCGAGACGCTCGTGTACGGCCCGGACGGCGAACGCCGCGGCGAGGGGGCCAGGGTCTTCGTCTCGTCGTTCGCGCCCCGCCCGCGGATGATCGTCTTCGGCGCGATCGACTTCGCCTCGGCGCTGGCGAAGATGGGCTCGTTCCTCGGCTACCGGGTGACCGTCTGCGACGCTCGGCCGGTGTTCGCCACCCGCTCCCGGTTCCCGGACGCCGATGAGGTGGTCGTCTCCTGGCCGCACGAGTACCTGGCGGCGCAGGCCGACGAGGGCCTCATCGACAGCAGGACGGTGATCGCCGTGCTGACCCATGATCCCAAGTTCGACGTCCCGGTGCTCGAGGTGGCGCTGCGGCTGCCGAACGTGGCCTACATCGGCGCGATGGGCTCGCGGCGTACGAGCGACGACCGTGTGGCGCGGCTGCGCGAGGCCGGCCTCACCGATGCGGAGCTGTCCCGGCTGTCGGCTCCGATCGGCCTCGATCTCGGTGCGCGTACGCCTGAGGAGACGGCTGTGTCGATCGCTGCGGAGATCATCTCGCTACGGTGGGGCGGGGCCGGCGAGCGACTCAGCGAGACCGTCGGCGCGATCCATCATTGACCAGCACCGCCGCTCGACACCGGTGGCCATCTCGCTCAGAGGAGGACTCGGTACCCATGCGTCGCCGATACGTCCTGTGCGGATTGTCCCGCCGGGGGCTGACGACCTACGCCGGCCCGATGATCGGCATCAGCGGCGACGGCACCGGGGAGGATCACTCCGCCACGGCGCAGCTCGTGGCGGTGGTGGACCCCGACCGAGACCGGGTCCGGCAGTTCAACGAGCGGGTGCTGCCCGCGGGTCATCCGCCGGTGGCGTGGTATCGCCCGGACGAGTTCGCCGCGATGGTCGAACAGACGCAACCGGACGCGGTCATCGTGGCCTCGCCGGACCACACCCATGCCGACCACATCGTCGCCGGCCTGCACCACGGACTCGACGTCATCACCGAGAAGCCGATGGTCACCACGGTCGCCGACGCCCAGCGGGTGCTGACCGCGGAGCGAACATCGGCAGGCAGCGTCGTGGTGACGCACAATCTGCGTTATCCGCTGCGGCATCAGCAGATCAAGCGGCTGATCCGCGACGGCGCCGTGGGCACGCCCACCTATGTGCTCCTGGAATACCACGTGGACATCCGGCACGGGGCGAGCTACTTCCTGCGCTGGAACCGTCGCCGGGAGTTCTCCGGCGGCTTGTCGGTGCACAAGAGCACCCACCACGTGGACCTGGTGTCGTGGTGGCTGGACGACGCGCCGGTGCGGGTGTACGCGGTGGGCGGGCGGCACTACTACGGCCCGGACAGCCCGCACCGGCCTCGGGCGGCCGGCGGCGTGCCCTACGTCGGCGATCAACTGCGTCGGCGCGACCCGTACGCCCAGGCGCAGGCCGGGATCTTCGCCGATGCCGCGGCGACAGGTGCCGCGCGCACCGATGACTTCGGCCTGCCCTACACCTACCAATATCCGCCGGAGCGCGACCTCTCCCCGTACGACGACGAGATCGACGTCGAGGACACCTACACCGCGCTGATCTCCTACGCCGGCGGCGCCACGCTCGTCTACACGATCGACTTCTCCTCACCGTGGGAGGGCTACCGGTTGGTGATCAATGGCACCCACGGGCAGGTCGAGACGACCGCCGGCCGGTTCCCGGACGGCACGCCGCTACCGGATACCCAGCAGATCGTGCACCGGCCGCTGTTCGGGGCCGCGCGCACCATCCCGGTCCCCGTCCCGCCCGGTGGTCACGACGGCGCCGACCCGCAGCTGCGTCACGACCTCTTCGTCGGCCCCAGCGCCGCCTCGGCCGAGCTCGGCTTGATCGCCACCGCGCAGCAGGGGGCCGACGCGGTCGCCGCGGGGGAGGCGATCTGGCGCTCCATCGCCGAGCAGCGTGTGGTCGAGCTCGCGCCGTAGTCGAGCGCGCATCTTCCCAGACCGCACCGGGTAGGACGTGGTCATGGCCGACATCGACGCCGACGTGGTGGTTCTGGGCTGGGGGAAGGGCGGCAAGACTCTCGCCGGGGCGCTCGGTCGCGCCGGAAAGTCCGTGGTGCTGGTGGAACAGTCGGCCACGATGTACGGCGGCAGCTGCATCAACATCAACTGCGTGCCGACCAAGATGCTGATCCATCAGGCCGAATCCCGCCCGGAGGGGGCGAGTGCGCAGGAGTGGTTCACCACGTCCGTCGCGCGCCGCGACTCGCTCATCGACAAACTGCGTGAACGCAACCACGCCATGCTTGCCGATGTCGAGACCGTCACCCTCGTGGACGGGCATGCTCGCTTCGTCGGCCCGCGCCGGGTCGAGGTGCGCGGCGGCTCCGACCGGTTGGTGATCAAGGCCGAAACCGTGGTGGTGAACACCGGTTCGGTCCCGGTCCGCCCACCCGTCGACGGCTTGGCCGAGAGCATGCGGGTCTACGACTCCACCACGCTGCAGCATGTCGAGCCGCTGCCGCGCCGGTTGGTCATCATCGGCGGCGGGTACGTCGGGCTGGAGTTCGCCGGCATGTTCGCGCACTTCGGCTCGCACGTCACCCTGCTCGACCGCCACGAGGAGTTCATGCCCGGTGCGGACCGCGACGTCGCGGCCGCGGTGCAGGCGCTGCTGACCGAGCAAGGCGTGGACATCGTCCTCGACGCCGAAGTGATCTCGATCGACGACGACGCCGACGGCTCGGAAACCTCGGTCACCACCGGCGGCGCGGGTCAGCGACGATTCGCCGCTGACGCCGTGCTGGTGGCGGTCGGCCGAAGGGCGGCGACCGCCGATCTGGACCTGGACGCCGCCGGTGTCCACACCGACGATCGCGGTTACATCGTGACCGACGAGCAGCTGCGTACGTCGGCGCCCGGCGTCTACGCCATCGGTGACGTCAACGGCGGTCCCCATTTCACCTACGTCTCCCTCGACGACTACCGCATCGTGCTGGATCAGCTCACCGGCACCGGCCGCCGCAGGACCACCGATCGGGTGGCGGTGCCGTCCACGACGTTCCTCACCCCGCCGCTGGCACGGGTCGGGGTCAACGAGACCGAAGCACGTGAGCTCGGCACCGACGTCCTGGTCGCGGCCAAGAAAGTCGCCGACGTCGCCGCGATGCCGCGACCGAAGATCCTGGGGATGACGCACGGGCTGATCAAGGTCGTGGTCGACGCCCGGACCGACCGGATCCTCGGGGCCACGGTCTTCAGCGTCGACGCCCAGGAGGTCATCAACCTGATGGCCCTGGCCATGCGGATGGGCACGACAGCCACTGAGCTGCGGGACGGGATCTGGATCCATCCATCGAGCACCGAGGCTCTCAATGAGGTGCTGGCCGACTTGCGGCCGTTGTCCTGACCAGTCCGACGGCGGCACGGCCGGCTCGAGCCCACTGGCCGGCCGGGGCACCGGCACACGTACCGTGATGACCCGAGCGACCTGTCGATCATGAAGGAGTTGACCGTGGCACAGTTCGAATCGCGCACCCGCGAGGACCTGCCGAAGCCCGCCGGCGCCTACGCCCATGTGGTGCGCGCGGGTTCGTTCGTCTACACCGCCGGGTTCGGTCCGCACGACCCGGCGACCGGCGAGATCCCCGACGGGGTGGCCGCCCAGACCCTGGCCACGCTGGACAACGTCGAACGGGCGTTGTCCACGCACGGCCTGAGCTTGGCCGACGTGGTGAAGTCGACGGTGCACCTGCAGAACCTGCGCCGGGACTTCCCCGACTTCAACGAGGCCTACCGGACCCGCTTCACCGACCCGTTGCCGGTACGCACCACGGTCGGCAGCGACCTGATGAACATCCTGGTCGAGATCGACGTCGTCGCCTACGCGCCGTAACCGGCGGGTGGCATGAATGCGAACGGACGCGAGGGCACAGGCCCTGCGTCCGTCGCTTCGCCCCCGTAGGCTCTGCGCATGGCCGAACTCGTGTACTCGCCAGTGGTGTTCACCTGCAAGGCCATGTTCCGGATACTCGACCTCAAGCTCGACGTGCGCGGCAGCGAGCACATTCCGCGGCGCGGGGGAGCCGTCATCGCGTGCACCCACCAGAGCTACCTCGACTTCATCTTCTGCGGGCTCGGCGCGCTGCCGTCCAAGCGCCTCGTGCGCTTCATGGCCAAGCAGGAGGTCTTCGCCAACCGGGTCGCCGGACCGCTGCTGCGGGGCATGCGCCACATCCCGGTCGACCGCGCCGCCGGGCGTGACTCCTACGACGAGGCCGTGCGACGGTTACGCGGCGGCGAGGTGGTGGGGGTCTTCCCCGAAGCGACCATCAGCCGCTCGTTCACGGTCAAGGACCTCAAGTCCGGCGCGGCACGGATGGCTGCCGACGCCGGCGTACCGCTCATACCGATGGCCGTGTGGGGCCCGCAGCGGCTGTGGACGAAGGGCCGCCCGAAGAACCTCACCCAACGCCACGTCCCGGTCGCGATCCTGGCCGGCGAACCGATCACCCCCGACGCGCGGATCTCGCCCACCGAAGCGACGACGCAGCTGCGCTCGCGGATGCAGGACCTGCTCGACACCGTGCAAGCGCGATACCCGGCCACGCCGCAGGGTGACGACGACACCTGGTGGCTGCCGGCGCACCTCGGTGGCACCGCCCCGACACCGGACGAAGCCGCCGCACTGGACCGCGACCGGGCCGAGTGAACGCGCTGCGCCCAGTGTGGCCCGAGCGGTCTCGCGAGGTCAGGAAGCGCCGGGCGGCAGCGGGGTCGACGGGTCGAACGTGACCGCGAGATCGAGATGGCTGGTCTCGACGTCTCCGGTATCGGTGATGCCGAGCACTTCATAGGTCAACGGCCCACGAGTGACGGTGTCACCGACCGCCACCTCGTCCTCGAAGTCGTGCTCGACCCGGTCGGAGGTGCCGGCGCCCTCGGCGTACCAGTACAGCGTGTAGCGAAACGTCGCCGTGTCGCCGTCGACGGTGGTGACGCCGGTGCCGGGATTCGGCCACAAGCCACGGGCCTGCAGCGTGACGCGCGGGGTCTGGTCGGAGTCGGCCGCCGAGCGCGCCTGCACGGAGATGTCCTGCCCGGCCGGTGGCGTGACGTGCACGATGGACAGGTTGCTGCCCTCGGGCGCGTCGCAGGCGATCAGGGCGAACTCGGAGCGGTCGCGGATGGTGTCACCGTCGACGTCCGGCTCGCACAGGTCGATGGCAGCCGAGGCCGTTGTCGGTTCGCCGTCCGGAATCTCGCCGTCGGCGCGAGTGTCGCTGGCCCGTGGCGTGGTCGCGCCGTCGTCGCCGCTCGCGTCGTCGCCGCAGCCGGCCAGGGCGAGCGTGATCGCCGCGCCGACGGCGATCAGGAGGCTCGGTGGTCGCAGGCACGCGGTGGTCAGGGCGTGTCCTCGGTGAGCGGGATCGACGGGTCGAAGGTGACCGCCAGGTCGATGTGGCTGGTCGTGACGTCGCCGGTGTCGGTGATGCCCAGCACCTCGTAGGTCAGCGGTCCGTGTGTCACCCGGTCGCCGACGGTGATCTCGTCGGTGTAGGTGACCACGACCTTCGAGCCGCGTTGCAGCGAGCGCTTGGGAACCGGACTCCAGGCCAGCCGATACGTCAGCGTGGCGCGCTCGCCGGCCACGGTGGCGGCCTTCCACAACCCGGTCGTCGTGAAGTGTGCCCACGGGGCGGTGTCACGGTCGGGAGCTGAGCCGACCTGGATGGTCGGGGACTGACTGACCGGGGGCGTGATGTGGATGATCGACAGGTTCGTGCCCGCGGGCGCGCCGGCGACCACCCGGGCCTTGGCCGTGCGGGTCAGCACGGTGGGATCGTCGGCGGGCGGGTCGACGAGGTCGACCACCACCGACGGCGCTCCGCCGCCGTCTACCTTGCGCTCGCTCATTCGGTCACCGCCACATAACTGAACTCGGGCCAGTCGTCGGCTGGTTCGGGGAACTGGCCGGAGTTGAACTCCTCCGGCGTCATCGCCACGACCGAACCTTCGCCGCCCCAGGGATTCTGCACCAGAACCTTGCCGTCCTCGAAGCCCACCACCGCATAGGCATGACCGCCGCCACCCATGATGATCGGCTTGCCGTTCTCGAACGCCTCTTGCATCTGCGCGAACGTCGCGAGATGCCACGGTGTGATGAGGGGCAACTCAACCACGTTGTTGTCCTGGCCGGAGGTCTCGCTGACGCGTTCGGCCGTGTAAGCGCCGTCGATCTCCTCGTAGTGGCCCCCCTGGTACTGCGCCATCGCCTTCTCGTAGATGGACGCCCAGTTGATCTCGCCGTCACTGTCGCGGCCGTTGAAGATCGGGTTGCCGCCGTCGGCCGGAACGTTGCCGTTCACCGTGACCTCGACCGGGTTGCCGTTCTCGTCGTAGATGGTGACCGTGAACGTCCCGTTCGGGTTCTGCTTGATGTGCTTGTCCACCCACCCGGGGTCGGCGGCCACCGCAGCTGCGATGGACGCCAGCGTGGCGCACTCACCGATGCTGCCCTGGTCGATCTGCACGACCCCGGAGCCGCCATCGGTGATGTCGAAGTCGACGCTCATGTCCACATCGCCGTTGACCCAGCCGTCGGCGTCGCCGTACAGCGTCGGCTCGAGGTTGGGCACGTCGTCGTGGAACTCCTGGATCTGGTCCGCGCGCATGTTCTGCCACAGGAACGAGGTCAGCCCGAGGCTGGCCGGGTTCGGGTCGGTGTCGTCGTTGTTGATGTCGCCCTTGTTGGCCGCGAGCCACTCGTCCAGCGCCGCACGTTCGTCGGGGTCGAGGTTGTCCAGAGCGGCCTGGATCTCTTCAGACGTGTAGCCGTTGGCCGTGGCCCATTCGTTCCAGTTCTCCGGCGGGTCCTCGCCTTCGGACAAGCCGTTGATCGTGTCTTCGATCTCTTCGACGTGCTCGGGGTCGGCGAGCACGCCGGTCTCGAAGTAGTCGTTCGCGGCTTTGTCGTCGAGTTGTTCCCCGCTGATCGGCGCCCCGGGCACCTGGATCGGGTTGAACAGGTAGTCCAGCGGGTCGCCGCGGTCGATCACCGGCTGCAGGTCGTCGGCGAGTTCGCTCAGCAGGGCCCGGGCGGTCGAGGTCTTCTCGTTGAACTCGCCGCGGACGTCGTCGTCGTCACCGTCGCTGCGGATCCGTTCGACGATGTTGCCGTCGTCCCACTCGCGGCGGAGCTCGTCGATGGCCTTCGTCGCGTCTTCGGCCGCATCGGCGATGGCGCGGCAGGCCTGCGCCATCGTGGCCAGGACGTCAGCGGAGTTCGCTGCGTCGAGGGCTTGCTCTTGCATCCGCGTCAGCCGCTCGGTGGGCATCGGGCCCTTCCAGACCGCCTCGCTGGCCGCCGTGGCGGTGTCTTTCGCGATGGCGGCGGCCGCTTCGGCGGCCTTGGCGAACCCCTCGGCCTGATCGCGCCACACCTCGGCGTCGTGCTCGAACTTCTCCGGCTTGTCGAACACGCCTCAGATGTCCTTGTACGCGTCGTAGGCAGCGAGGTCGAGCTTGCCTTGATGCTCGGCGCGGTCACGCAGGACTTGCAGCAGTTCGATCGCGGCGACCCGTGCGTCGATGACGCCTTCGTCGTCGTACATCGCGTCGAGATCCGGGCCGTAGATGCCAGGCATCGCCCCATCGGCTTCCGGGGCGACGGCGACGAGCCGATCTCCGGCTTCCTGGACGGTCGTGGGATCGATCTCGTTCGGCGGAGCCATGATCGAAACTATATACGCGTCCCTTCGACCGAAATTGACTGGTTTGGCGCTTGACGGTCAAGGCTCGCCGCCGAGCGTCAGGGGCGAGGAAAGGCGCCCGACCGGCCCCCGAGCGTTTGTGGGGTCTCCCCAACGGAGGCGCCGCACCACGCGCGGTGCGCGACATTGGTGTCACCGGCGGTCATCCCGCAGGGTAGAGATACGCGCGGGCGACGCTGCCGGCGATGTCGTCCGAATCCGCGTCCGGGCAGGTGGGAGGCTCAACCGTTGTTCAGTCGTGTTGCCATCGTCAATCGTGGTGAGGCCGCGATGCGGCTCATTCACGCCGTGCGCGACCTTGCGGCAGAGACGGGAACACGCATGGAGACCGTCGCCCTCTACACCGATGCCGACCGCACGGCGACGTTCGTCCGCGAGGCCGACGTCGCCTATGCGCTGGGCCCGGCCTCGGCCCGCCCGTACCTCGACTACGCGGTGTTGAAACGGGCGCTGGTCGACACCGGGGCCGACGCCGCATGGGTCGGCTGGGGTTTCGTGGCCGAAGATCCGGCGTTCGCCGAACTGTGTGACGAGGTCGGCGTGACGTTCATCGGCCCGAGCGCTGCGGCGATGCGCCGACTGGGCGACAAGATCGGGGCCAAGCTGCTGGCTGAAGAGGTCGGTGTGCCGGTCGCGCCGTGGAGCCGGGGCGAAGTGGCCACCTTGGACGAGGCACGACGAGCCGCCGACGACATCGGCTACCCGTTGATGCTCAAGGCCAGCGCGGGCGGCGGCGGTCGCGGCATCCGGATGGTGGCCTCGGCGGACGAACTGGCCGAAGCGTTCGAGCGCACCAGCCAGGAGGCGCTGCGCGCCTTCGGCTCCGGCGTGGTATTCCTGGAGCGCCTGGTCACCGGTGCTCGGCACGTCGAGGTCCAGGTCATCGCCGACGGGCAGGGCACGGCCTGGGCGCTGGGTGTGCGGGACTGCTCGGTGCAGCGGCGCAACCAGAAGATCATCGAGGAGTCGGCGTCGCCGGTCTTGACCAGCGAGCAGAGCGCGGAGCTGAAAGCGTCGGCCGAGCGCCTGGCGCTGGCTGTCGGCTATCGCGGCGCGTGCACCGTGGAGTTCCTGTACCACCCGGACGAGAAGCTGTTCGCGTTTCTCGAGGTCAACACCCGGCTGCAGGTCGAGCACCCGATCACCGAGGTCACCACCGGCACCGACCTGGTCCGGCTGCAGCTGCACGTGGCCGCCGGAGGCACGCTGGACGGGGACCGGCCGGCCGAGAGCGGGCACGCCATCGAGGCCCGGCTCAACGCCGAGGACCCGGATCGCGACTTCGCGCCGGCGCCGGGCCGGATCGCCGGTCTGGCCCTGCCCACCGGGCCTGGTATCCGGGTGGACACCGGGTTCAGCGAGGGCGACACCATTCCGGCCGACTTCGACTCGATGATCGCGAAGATCATCGCCTCCGGCCGCGACCGCGACCAGGCGCTGGCCCGGCTGCGTCGGGCCATGGCCGATACCACGGTGATCATCGAAGGCGGCATCACCAACAAGAGCTTCGTGCTCGACCTGCTCGACCAGCCCGAGGTCGCCGACGCCAGCGCCGACACCGGCTGGATCGACCGGGCCCGCGCCGAGGGCCGCCTGACCAACCATCGGCATTCCGCCGTCGCCCTGGCTGCAGCAGCGATCGAGGCCTACCAGGACGAAGAGGAACTCAGCCGGCAACGACTGCTGGCCACCGCGCACGGTGGCCGACCCCAGGTGCAGCACGACGCCGCCCGCCCGCTGGACTTCAAGCTGCGTGGTGTCGGGTACCGGGTCCAGGTGGCCAAAGTCGGCCACCAGCGCTTCCGCATCGGCATCGCCGGCGTGGGCACGGCCGACGTCGACGTGGAGCGGTTCGACCGGCACAGCGGGCGGATCACCGTCAACGGCTGCCGGTTCCGGCTGATGTCCGCCGCGCACGGGGCGGTTCACCTGGTCGAGATCGACGGCGTCGCGCACCGGGTCAGCCGCGACGAGGGCGGCGTGGTTCGCTCGCCGGCTCCCGCGCTGGTGGTCGCCATTCCGGTCGCGGCCGGCGACGAGGTCGAAGCGGGCGCGACGATCATGGTGCTGGAGAGCATGAAGATGGAGACGGCGCTGCGCGCGCCGGTTCGCGCCCGGGTCCGGGAATGCCCGGTGTCGGTGGGCAGCCAGGTGGAGACCGGTGCGCCGCTGATGCGGCTGGAGCCGTTGGCTGACACGGGCACCGACGACGCTCAGTCGGCCGCCGACGGCTCCGTCGACGTCGAGTTCCCCGCTCAGCCCCGTGGGGTATCGGCGGCCGAGCACGTCGAGCGCGGCCTGCAGGACCTGCGCAGCCTGCTCCTCGGCTTCGACGTGGACGAGCACGACCACCAGCAGGTGGTGTCGGCCTACCTCGCCGCGCGGGCCGAACTGCGCGAGCACCCGCTGGAGGGGGAGCTCGACCTGCTCGGGGTGTTCGCGGATCTGTCCGAGCTCAGCCGGAACCGGCCGGGCAGCGAGATCGACGCCGAGCCGGACAGCCCGGTGCACAGCCCGCGCGAATACTTCCACAGCTATCTGCAGAGCCTGGACGTCGACCGCGCCGGCGTCACGGAGAGCTTCCGCGAGAAGCTCGCCACGGTGCTCGCTCATTACGGTGTCACCAGTCTCGACCGCACGCCGGAGCTGGAGGCCGCGGTCTTCCGGATCTTCCTCGCACAACAGCGCATGGGCACCGACGTGGCCGTGGTTTCAGAGCTCCTGCGGCAGTGGCTGACCGATGCACCGCCGGTGGAGGCACTGCGCGAGCGCGCCGGGCGCACGCTGGAGCACCTGGTCGAAGCCACCCAGGTCCGGTTCCCGAAAGTCTCCGACCTGGCGCGCGGCGTCGTCTTCCGCTGGTTCGCTCAGCCACTGCTGCGCCGGAACCGCGCCGAGGTCTACGCCGCGGTGCGCGACGAGCTGCGCTACCTGGACCGCTACCCGGACGCTCCGGATCGCGACGAGCGGATCCAGGCCATGGTGGTCAGCTCCGAGCCGCTGGTCCGGTTGGTCGGTCAGCGCATCGGCCGCCCCGGGCGCGACCACGCGCCGTTGCTGGAGGTCCTGACCCGGCGCTACTACGGCAACCGCGAGCTGTCCCAGGTCGGCGTGCAGGAGGCGGCGGGCTACCGGTTCGTCACCGCCGAGCATGCTGGTGCGAAGGGCGCGACGCGGGTGGTGACCACCGCGGTCGACATCACCGACCTGCCTGGCGCCGTCGCCGCGCTGACGACGTTCACCACCGGCCTCGCCGAGCGCGGCCTGGTCGCCGACCTCTATCTGACGTGGGAAGACCAGCCTGACGCCGACGCGATGGCGCAGCGGCTCGGCGAGCTGATCGCCGAGCATCCACTGCCTGCCGCCGTTCGCCGCATCACCACCACCGTCGCCGGGACCAGCGGTGCGGTGATGCACCACCACTTCACCTTCCGCCCGGACGGCGCGGACTCGACCACCTTCACCGAGGACCGGCTGATCCGCGGCCTGCACCCGCAGCTGGCCAAGCGCCTGCAGTTGCAGCGCCTGCGCGAGTTCGATCTCACCCGGCTGCCGTCGGCCGACGAGGAGATCTACCTGTTCAAGGCGGTGGCCCGCAGCAACCCGGACGACGAGCGGCTCATCGCGATGGGCCAGGTGCGCGACCTGACCCCGCTACGCGAGGCCGACGGCCGGCTGGTCGCGCTGCCCGCCGTCGAGGACGCGATCACCGCCGGTCTCGACGCGATTCGCAACGTCCAGGCGCAGCAACCGCACAACAAGCGGTTCGAAACCAACCGGATCATGATGTACGTCTGGCCGTCGACGGAACTGTCGATGGACGAGCTGAATGCGCTGGTCCAGCGCATCTTGCCGACGACGGCCGGCGCGGGGCTCGAGGAGGTCCAGTTCGTGGCCCGCCAGCGCAACGCGGCGGGTGAGCTGGCCGAGGCGGCGGTGCGGATCACGCTCGACCCGGGCCACGGCCCGCACCTGGAGGTCGGCGAACCGTCCACGGAGCCGGTGCGCCCGCTGGACGGCTATCGGCAGAAGGTGCTGCGCGCGGCCCGCCGCGGCAACGTCTACCCGTACGAGTTGACCGGCCTGCTCGCCGGGCCGCAGGGCACCTTCGTCGAGTACGACCTCGACGAGGCCGCCGAGTCGGCGGCTACCCGGGCCACGTTGGACGTCAGCCCGCTCGTGCCGGTGGACCGGCCGAAGGGGCTGAACTCCGCGGCGATCGTCGCGGGCGTCGTCACCACGCCCACCGAGCGGCACCCCGAAGGCATCACCCGGGTCGTGTTGCTCGGCGACCCCACGAAGTCGATGGGTGCGCTCTCGCAGCCGGAGTGCTCACGGGTGATCGCCGCTCTGGACCTCGCCGAACGGATGCAGGTGCCGGTGGAGTGGTTCGCGTTGTCCGCCGGGGCGCGAATCTCGATGACCTCCGGTACCGAGAACATGGACTGGGTCGCCGCCGCGCTCAAGCGCATCGTCATGTTCACCCAGGCCGGTGGCGAGATCAATGTCGTGGTCGCAGGGATCACCGTCGGCGCCCAGCCGTACTGGAACGCCGAGGCGACCATGCTCATGCACACCAAGGGCATCCTGGTGATGACGCCGGACTCGGCCATGGTGCTCACCGGCAAGCAGTCGCTGGACTTCTCCGGCGGCGTGTCGGCCGAGGACAACTTCGGCATCGGCGGCTACGACCGCGTCATGGGACCCAACGGGCAAGCGCAGTATTGGGCCCCGAACCTGGCGGCGGCCCGCGACGTCTTGATGTCGCACTACGACCACGCCTACGTCGTGCCCGGCGAGTCGACGGCCCGGCGTGCCGGCACCGACGACCCGATCGAGCGCGACGTCTCCGTGTTCCCGCACGTCGTCGATGGTAGTGACTTCACGACCGTCGGTCAGATCTTCTCCGCCGAGCACAACCCGGACCGCAAGAAGCCGTTCGACATCCGCACGGTGATGCGTGCGGTGAGCGACCAGGACCATCCGATGCTCGAGCGCTGGGCGGGGATGGCCGACGCGGAGACCGCCGCGGTCCACGATGCGCACATCGGCGGCTGGCCGGTCTGCCTGATCGGCATCGAGTCGCGGCCGGTGCCACGCCGGGGCTTCCCGCCCACCGACGGCCCGGACACCTACACCGCGGGCACGCTGTTCCCGCGGTCGTCGAAGAAGATCGCACGAGCGATCAACGCCGCCTCGGGCAACCGGGCGGTCGTGGTGCTGGCGAACCTGTCCGGGTTCGACGGCTCGCCGGAGTCGATGCGCAAGCTCCAGCTGGAGTACGGCGCGGAGATCGGGCGCGCCATCGTCAACTTCGACGGCCCCATCGTGTTCTGCGTCATCTCGCGGTATCACGGCGGCGCGTTCGTCGTGTTCTCCAAGGCGCTCAACCCGAACATGACCGTCTTGGCGTTGGAGGGTTCGTTCGCCTCCGTGCTCGGCGGTGCCCCAGCGGCTGCCGTCGTGTTCTCCGGCGAGGTGAACAACCGCACCGCGACCGACCCGCGGGTGGCCAAGCTGCACACGCAGCTCTCGGCGGCCGGTGGCGCCGAGCGGGCGGCGCTGAGCGCCCGGGTCGCCGAGGTGCAGGCGGCCGTCCGGGCGGAGAAGCTCGCCGAGGTCGCCGCGGAGTTCGACCGCGTGCACAGCATCCAGCGTGCGGTCGACGTCGGCTCGGTCGACGCGATCATCAACGTCACCGAGCTGCGCCCTCGCGTCATCGACGCCATCACGACGGGCATGGACCGTTAGAAGGCGCCGGCGAATCCGTCCGCGCGGCGCGACTTCTGGAGGGTTCTCCACCCTTCGCGCTCGCCGGAAGCGTGGATAACCCTCCAGAAGTGGACAAGGGCGCTGCCGGTCAGGTTCGGTCGAGGCGTTGGGCGATGGCGGCGCGCGAGCGGATACCGAGTTTGCGCATGGCGGTCGTGATGTGGCGGGCCACGGTGTTCACCGAGAGATACAGCTCGGCGGCGATCTCCTTGTTCGTCCGGCCCTTCGCGGCGAGCTCGGCCACTTCGCGTTCGCGGGGCGACAGCGCCGAGCCGTAGCTGCGGCGCCCGCCGCGGTGGCGGCCCGGGACGGGCAGGCCGTGCCGACGGGCCAGTTGCCGCGCACGTCCGGCGTCCCAGTCCGCGCCGAGGTCTCGATAGGTCGCCAGAGCGCCGAGCAGCAGGCGGGCGGCCTCGCTGTCGTCCGGAACGGGACCGGTGGTCTCGGCCAGCATCGACATGGCGGCGAGCTCGCGTGCCTGTGCGGACTCGTACGGGCAGAGCAGCGGCTCGTACAGCGACGCGGCCCGGGCGAAATGGCCGGCGGCGAGGCCGAGATCGCCGGCGCCGAGCCGGACGAAGCCGCGTGCGTGTTCCAGCGCGGCGGGTGCCAGCGGCGCATCGAGGTCACCGAGCCGGTGCGCGTACGTGGTGACGATGTCGCGCGCATCGTCGTGCCGGCCGGCTTCGACCATGGCTTCGGCGACGGCCGGCAGGGCGCGAGCGGCCGGGACGAGGACGCCCCGCGGCTCGACGGCCCGGAACATCCGGTCGGCCACAGCCAGCCCGGCGTCGGGAGCGCCCCGCGCCACAGACAAGCGGAGCAGCGCCGCGGTGGGGATCGGCACGACGTCGAAGCCGCCGAGTTCGTCGGCGAGGTCGATGACCTGCTCGAGCGCGGTGTGGGCCGCGTCGAGCCCGCCCTGGGCGAGCGCCAGGCAGGCTGCGGCGGTCTGCCCGTCGATGCGAGCCCGCGGGTTGCCGGCGAGCTCGTCGACGAGTGCTGCGGCCTCGTCGGCCAGCCCGGCCCACGAGCCGCGGCAGTAGCGCAGCAGCGCCAGGCCCGAGCGCAAGCTGCGCTCCATCCGGGCGCCGGCGTCGCCGCTCGCGGCTTCCAGCCCGGCGCTGAGCAGCCGGTCGGCGGCGTCGTGATGACCGGCGTAGGTGGCCTGGGTTCCCACCGACCAGTAGGCGTTGATCTCACGGCGATGTCGCGGGCGGCCGTTGGTGGCGCGTTCGACTCGGGCGATCGTGCTGCGCCACTGCGGATCACCGAGGGGCACGTGCACCATGGCGATCTTGCCGAGCAGGAACACTTGGAAGCGGACATCGGCGATCTCCGGCACCACCGCCAGCGCACGGTCCAGCCAGGCTCGATGCTCCGCCGGGTCCCGGTCGCCGGCCATCGGGATCCCGAGCACGACCATGGCCCAGGCCTTCAGGTCCGGGCGGTGATCGAGGTCGGGGACGGCGTCGGCGAACAACTGATGGGCCCGCATCAGCTCGGTGCCCGCGTCGTGCAGCAGTCCACCCAACCGGAACCGGAGCTCACCGCGGATCGGTGCCGGTAGCTCTTCGTCCAGGACTTCGCTCAGCAGCCCGGTGACGTCATGCGCCCGGGACGCCTCGATGGCGGCCTGGCCGAGCTTGACCGCCAGCCGGCCGCGCTGCTCCGGTGCCGCCGGGGCGTGGCGCAGGACGTCCTCCAGCAGGCGCACGGCCTCGGCGTCGTCACCGAGCTCGAAGGCTTGGTCGGCGGCGCGTTCGGCGGCGACGACCCAGTCGTCCAGCCGGCCGGCGTGGCGTAGGTGGTGGGCGATCTGACCCAGCGGTTCGGGCTCAGCTGCAGCGAGCTCAGCAGCAGCAGTGCCATGCAACAGCTGCCGACGTGGGCTGGGCAGGTTCTCGTAGACGGCCTGGGCGGCCAGCGGGTGGCGGAAGCCGATACCGTCGTCCTGCTCGGTCAGCACCCCGGACGCCAGCGCCTCGCCGATGCCTCGCATCGCCTCGTCGCCGGGCACCTGCGAAGTCGCCACGAGCAAGGGGACCGGGACGGCGACCTGCAACACCGCGGCCGCCTCCACCGTCCGGGCGGCGGCGTCACCGAGGTGCGACACCCGCTCGAGCACGGAGTCGCGGATCCTGGTGGGCACGTCGAGCTCGGCCAGCGCGCGCCGTGCCCAGCTGCCGCTGCGGCGTTGCACCAGACTGCCGCGGGCCCGCAGCAGGGCGATGAGCTCCTCGATCGCGAAGGGCAGCCCGGACGTCCGCTCGCACAGGTAGGCGGCGAACTCCGCGGAGACCGTCTCGACGCCCATGATCGCCGCGGCGAGCTCACCGGCGGCCTCCGGGCCGAGCGGGTCGACGCTCACGTCGGCCCGGCGTGTGGTCGTCGGCAGGTCGGCGGCCAGGGCACGCACGCGCGGGGCGACGGTCTCGTTGCGGTGGGTGACGACCACCGACAAGTCGGGCAACGACTCGTGCAGCAGGTAGTGGACGAAGTCGCCGGTCTGGTCATCGGCAGCGTGCAGGTCCTCGAGGATCAACACCGTCGGCCCGAGTGCGGAGAAGACGTCGACGAATCCGCGGAAGACCCGATGCCGCTCGGCGGCCCGATCGTCCAGCGGTTCCAACGGCGCCGGAAGGACCTCGGTGAGCTCGGGCAGGAACGCGCGCAACGCACCGGCGACGGGGGACAGCTCGAGTCCGGCGAGCTCGGCGCCGAGCCCGCGCACGGCGTCGATGACCGGTCCGAGCGGGAACGACTCACGAATCCGGTGACACCGCCCCAGCAGCGTCCGTCGTCCGTCTCGCGCAGCAGCGGTGGCGAACTCGCTGACCAGCCGAGTCTTGCCGACACCAGCTTCACCGCCGACGACGACCAGCGCCGGGGAGGTGGCCGTGGCGTCGATCAAGCGGCGCAGCTCGCCCGCCCGTCCGACCAGGGCAGGAGAGACCACGGAATTCGTGGCGACACTCAGCTCGGCCATGCCGCGCTGAGCATATCGCGAACCGACGCCGTGAGCGCGGCTGATGGTCTGCGGTACACCAGCAGCGCTCACGGCGTGGTCGAACACGGCCGGACGGCCTTACGGGTCGCGGATCTCCCCGCGCGGGTAGACCGTCACCGGATCGGAGCAGACCTCGGTACCAGCGGCACACACCCGGTAGGTGAACGACTCGCCTCGCCGGGGCCGGCCCACCATGTCGGTGTGCTCGCCGGTGTTGGCGACCGTCGCGACGGTCAGTCCGTCGCGCTCGATGTCCACCTGCTCGGCGCTGAGGCCGGTCCAGGTCAGGTCGGCGTACCAGATGCCGCCGGAGACCCGGGTTTCGACGTCCAACTCCGGCTCGTCACTGCCCGCGGCGACGACGAGGCTCACCGGAACCGTGGTGATCGGGGTGGCCGGGTCGTTGCTGGCGATGCACAGATGGGCGGTGTGCGTGCCTTCGTCGAGCTCGGCGGCGTCCAGCGTGACCTCGACCGTCCCGGTCTGACCCGGCGCCACCGTCCCCGACCGCTGGGCCACGCCCAGCCAGGACGGCAGCTCACAGTGGACCGGCTCCAGCGGCGTCCCGTCGACGGCCATCACCAGGTGAGCCTCGGGGAAGCCGATGCTCTCGATGGTGACCGGGTTCGGGGCCGAGCAGTCCGGCGCGGAGATGTACGACGGAGCACTCTGCCCGGCGCTGTTCACTCCGGGGGAGATGTAGCCCACGCCCTCCATGTCGGGAGCGACGACCTCCAGCACCATCGTGGCCCCGGCCGGAACCCGGGCCTCGAGCGGGACGGTGACCAGCTTCGGCTCCAAGGTCTGCAGGCTGACCGTCGTGGTGGCCAGCCGGCTCAGCTCCATGTACTCGAACGCGCCCCCCATGGTGTAGAGGTTCACCGTCAGTTCAGCCTTCGGCGTCACCAAGTGCACGCCGAAGGTGACCTCGCTGACGTCGAACGCGCCCTCGACGCCGAAGTCGGTCAGCGTGAACGTGCGCAGGAATCGGTTCTCGCGGCTCGTGCCGGTCAGGTTGTTGGTGCACACCGGTGCGGCGGCGGCACCGATCTCCATCGAGGCCGAGTGGGTCAGCCGTACGCTGTCGGCCCCGTCCGCCGGCTGCGACGGATCGGCCGAGTCGCCGTCGGTTGACGGCCGGTCGCCAGGCTGGGTGCGCAGTACGTCCGGCCCGGGCTGCACGGCCCAGCCGTCGGTGGCCTCGTCCTGGTCCGGGGCGAGCGCGGTCGTGTTCGCCGGGGTCTCGGCGACGGTGGCCGGCCCCGCCGGGCGCAACCGTCCCGACACCGTGCTCTCGGCCTCGATCTCCCAACTCAGCTCGCCGCCACCAGGATTGCTGAGGCTGAGCTGCTGAGTGGTCGACTCACCCGGGGTCACCTCGGCGGCCAGTTCACCGGGGGAGACCTCGATGGCGGGGTCGGCCGGCGCGTCGCTGCCGGGGACGAACACGTAGGCCGTGCCCTGCCTGGCGGTGTCGCCGGAGTCGGCGTCGGGCGCCCCGACGATCACGTCGCCACCGGAGACGTCCACCGAAGTGCCCAGGTGATCGCCTTGTGCGGTGGTCTTGGCGACGAGCTTGCGCTGCTGGGTCCAGCCGTCGCCGTCGCGGGTGAACACCACGGCCGAGCCCTTCTGCAGATCGACGCCGGCGGTCTGCCCCTGGTAGGGAGCACCCACGACCACGGCGTCGCCGTCGATCGCCACCGAAGTCCCGAACCTGTTGTTGACGTGGGCGTCGGTGGGGGCGAGCTTGGCCTGCTCGGCCCACTGCGCGTCCGCACCGGTGAACACGTACGCAGAGCCGTGGCTGACGAGGAAGTCCAGCGCGGGCCCGCTCGCGCCCACGACGATGGTGCCCTCGTCGAGATCCACACTGGTGCCGAAGGCCACCTCCGGAGCAGCGTCGGACGGGGTCAGGATGCGCTGTTCGGCCCAGCCGTCGTCGGCCCGGGTGAACACGTACACCGCGCCCTGGCGGAACTGACCGCCGATCGTCGTGTTCGGGGAACCGATCACGACGGTGTCGCCGTCCACAGCGATCGACGTGCCGAAGTTGGCGAACGACGAACCCTCCGCGGCGACGATGCGCTGCCCCGGCGACCAGGTGTCGCCGTCGCGTTCGAAGGCGTACACGACGCCCTGGACGTTGTTGTCACCCACGTGGTCGTCGGGCGCGCCCACAGCGACGGTGTCGCCGTCGATGGCCACCGCCTTCCCCAGGTTGCCGCCCCTGCGGACCTCGTCGGTGGTGAGCTTGGCCTGGTAGGCCCAGGTGTCGCCGTCTCGCGTGAAGACGTAGGCCGCGCCGGGCTTGGACTCCGCGGTGCTGGCGCCCGGGGCGCCCACCACGACGGTGTCGCCGTCGACGGCCACCGAGGAGCCGAACAGCACGCCGATGTCGCGGTCTTCGGCCGGCGGAAGCAGCGTCGTGCGGTACTGCCAGCCGCCGTCGGTACGGGTGTAGACGTACGCGGCGCCCACGTTGGCCGTCTCGTCGACGTCAGTCAGGAACGCCCCCACGACGGCGGTGTCGCCGTCGATCGCCACCGCTTCACCGACCTGGTCGTCTGACAGCCCGTCAGCCACGAGCTCGGTGTACAGCGCGTTCTCGTCTGCGCCGCTGTCGCCGAGGATCGTCACCACCACGTCGACGACACTGAGCTCCTTGTCGGGGTCGTTGGTGCGCAGGCACAGGGTGGCCGACAACGTGCCCGGTGACATCCCGGTCGAGTCGACCGTCACCTCGAGCTTGCCGGTGGCATCCGGCGTGACGGTGCCCGAGTGCGGTGCCACCGTCAGCCAGGCCACGTCGCCGGGTGCGGCGCAGTGCTCGGCCTCCGGCGCCGTGCCCTCGTCCAGCTGCCACGTCAGGTCGGTGTTGCCGCCGTTGCCGATGCTCACGGTGTGGCTCGCCACGTCGTCCACGCCCTGCGCCGCGGTGATGTTCGTCGGGGTGAGCACGGCCGTCGGGGGCACCGGGGTGCGCGGCGTCACGACCACCGGGTAGTGCACCGGCGTGACGGGCCGGCCGTTGTCGTGGACGGCGCTGGTGCTCAGCGCGATGTCGGCGAAGGCCGGTTGGTCCGCTGTGGTCGCCGAAAGGTCGACGGTGGCAGTGACCTCCACCGTCTGGGTGGCGCCCGGTTCGATCGTGAACTCCTGCGGCTCTACCGTGATGGAGACCCCCTCCGGCGCCGTCACGTCGGCGGTGTACGTCGCGGCCACCGCCGAGACATTTTCGACGGTGCGGGTCCACGAGCACGACTCCACGCACGTGGTGTCGACGAACGACGGCAGGTTCAGCGAGCTCGGGTCGCCGCCGATCGCGGGGTCCGCGGCCAGGAAGTCAGCGTAGGACTCGTCCATGACCAGACCGATCCGCCCGGCGCCGCCGAGATCCAGCCGACCCGAGCCGACGTCGTACGCATCGGCGGTGCTGGTGCCGTCCTCGGCGCGGATGTCGGGGTCCGCCGACGATGCCAGTGCCGAGGTGATCTGGGCCGGCGACCAGTCCGGGTGCAGGGCGGTCAGCAACGCGCCGGCGCCTGCGCCGTGCGGCGAGGCCATCGAGGTGCCGCTGAGCACCACGTACCGGTCCGCCGCGCCGTCCGGTCCCATGCCGGCGGCCAGGACGTTGACACCGGGAGCGGCGAACGTGGGCGCCAGCATGTCCAGCCCGCCCGGCCCGCGGGAGCTGAAACCGGCGACGATGTCCTCCCACTCGTGGTCGTCGACCAGCTCGGTGGTGTTGCCCAGCCGGACGGTGACCGCGTCGTCGTGGTCGGTGAGGAAGGTGCGCAGCGCGGCACCGGCGTCCCGCTCGATCATCACCGCGGGCACCGTCGTGTCCTCGAGCCCGCCCATGGGAACCGGCGGGCCGGCCGTCGCGTCCACCACGACGACAGCGACCGCTCCCGCCGCGGCGGCGTTGTCCACCTTCACCGAGTACGCGCACGTTGCACGGTCGATCAACGCCACCGCACCGTCGAACGCGCCTTCGGGGAACGCGCGGCAGCCGGCGTCGTTGCCCGGCGCGACGACGGCCGCGGCACGGATCGGCGCCTCGATGTCGGCAGCGTGATCCGGGCCGGAACCGGGCGCAGCGCGCAGTCCCGTGAGCTCGTCGGGCACCGGCGCCGGGCCGGTGACGTCGAGCGTGGTGACGAACCCGCGGTAGTGCGTCGTCGCGGCGACCGCGGCGTTCCAGGGCCCGGTGTGCGCGACGGTGCCGGCGCCAGGGCCGTCGTTGCCGGCCGCCGCGGCGACGAAGATGCCGGCGTTGAACGCGTCGAGGAAGGCACGGTCGACGAGGTCGCGCCACGGGTCCTTCCCGCCGCTGATCGAGAAGTTCAGCACGTCCACACCGTCGGTCACGGCCTGTTCCACGGCGGCGACACTGCTGGTGGTGGGACAGCTGGGATAGCAGACCAGGTAGGAGATGAGGTTGGCTCGCGGGGCCACGCCCTGCACGGTGCGGGTGAAGGTCTCGCCGCCCACCTGCACGGTCGCTTCGTGCAGGTTGCCGGCGATCGTGCTGGCGGTGTGACTGCCGTGGTTGTCGGCATCGCGGGCATCAGGTGATGCCGGGTGCAGGTTGTACGCGCCGACGAGCTTGTCGTTGCAGATGTCCTGGTGGTCGGGGTGGTCAGGGGAGCAGACGCCGAGGTAGGTGCCCGAGCCGAACGGGTTGGTGTGCTCGTACCCTTCGCCGTCGGTGGCGGCGAACGACGGATGGTCGGGGTTGACCCCGCTGTCGATGACGCCGACCAGGACGCCCTCGCCGCGGGTGCCGGCGTCGTCGCCAGTCGCGCCGGTCCAGATGCTGGCCGAAGAGATGAGGTCGTGACTGACGTCCGTGGCGAGTTCGCGTTCGACGTCGCGATACACCGCGGTGACGCCGGGCAGGCTCGCGAGCTCCTCGGCTTCGTCGTCGTCGACCTGGACGGCCAGACCGTTGATCACGTTCTGGTAGGTGTAGGCCACGTCGACCGACCGGTCCAAGGCCTCGTCGATGGCGGCCCGGGCGTCGGCCTGCCGCTCCTCGAGGTGATCGCGGTACGCCTCGCTGGCCGGTGCGTCGACGTCCAAGCGCTGCGCACCGGTCACCTGCGGGCTGGTGGGCGCGAACCCGTCGACACCGCCGGTGTAACTGGCCAGTGCGGGTTCCTCGAGCTCGACCACCCACAGGCCGGTGCCCTTACCCGTCGTCCGGAACACGTCGCCGGCGTCGTCGGTGCTCACCTTGGTGGGGTCGCCAGGGGGGTCGGCGGCGGTCGGCGGACCGGGGGGCTCAGCCGCGGAAGGTGTGGCCAGCAGGACCGACAGCATCGCCGCTGCGGTGACCGAACCCAGCCAACCAGCGGCACGCTGCCGTCGCGGGCGCGCGAAACGTCGTACGGTCAACAGACTTCTCCTCGCCTTCGGCGTCACTCGGCCGAGCGTGCCGTTTGGTGTCGTTTCGCACCATTGCGAAAAGTGGTGAATTTTGCTCCGGGCGCCTGGGCCGTGTCGCCCCCACGCCACGCTGCCGACCTCGCTCGTTCGTCGGTTGAGGATCATTCCACGTAGGCCGCGATGTAGACGGCGATGAAGGGTGTACACGCCGGTGACCCGGGGGTAGCCTGAAATGCGTCTGCAAGGGGGGCGGTGGCAGATGAGTAGTGCGTGGTTATCCACTGCATCGGATGCGCGAATGTTGAGTATGTCGATCGCATCCAGCGAGACCTCGCTCGATATGTTGCCGGTGCGCCGGGGCGAGAGTGTGGCTCGCGAACTGGCGGGGCGGCCGCTGTTTCGTTACGTCGACGAGCGGCACGCCAAGGAAGTGCGTCATCCAGGCCCGGTTTTCGTCACGCCTACGCCGTATCAGCCCGACGAGCTGCAGACCTATCTGGCGCTGACCGGCTGGCCGGCGGCCCGGACGTTCGTGCTGCGTCTTGATCCGCTGAAGCTGAGCTCACTGCGCGGGCCGCGTTGGTGCGACGTCGGTATCGGCGTGGAATACATCCTGTTACGCGGCTACGAACCCGAGGCCGTCATCGATCCCGATGGGGCGGTGGAAATCCGGTGAGAACACTGCGCCCGGCATTCGTTCATGCCATGAACGAAGCATTCTGGTCTGCTTCTGAGAAGTACGAACTCGACGTGTTGTATGTGGCCGCAGATCGTCATTCGGTCACTGAGTGGATGGCGCGTTCCCGCCCAGGGGCATTACCCGAGTCCTCGCACGTCGGATTCGTCGCCCTGGCCGCATGGGCCGACGAGGTCGGGGACCCGGTGCTCGAGTCGTGGGGGGCGATCGCCACCCATCAAGGCGCCCAGCGCGAGATCGTGTACCGCAGCACGTGGCCCGACTCGTCCGAGCGCATCGATGACGACGTCAACACGCTGGTCGCATCGCTGGTCGATGCGTGCCTGGACCGCGCGACGAAGCTGTCCGACCTGTACTTCGGCCGGTCGTTGCCGGTGGAGTTCATCACCAGCCGCACCGACGACAGCCCCGCACGCCTGGCCGAGGTCACCGAGGGCAGGTGAGCCCGCTGCGGCTTCACTCGGCCGGCGGGGCGGTGCTCTCGCGGACGATCAACTCCGTGGCGAGGTCGACGCGCAGCAGTTCCGGCTCCTCGCCGCGCGACAACTCGACCAGCAGGCGGGTCGCTGTGCTGGCCATGGCATGCAGCGGCTGGTTGACGGTGGTGAGGGCGGGGCCGATCCACTCGGTGAGGGGCAGGTTGTCGTAGCCGACCACCGAAAGATCGCGAGGCACGTGCAGCCCGAGCTCACGCGCGGCGCGGAGCACGCCGAGCGCCTGCATGTCCGAGCCGGCGAAGATCGCCGTCGGCCGGTCGGGACGTGAGAGCAGGTCCTTGCCATGCTCGTAGCCGCCGTCGACGTAGAAGTCGCCGTACCGGATCAGCGACGGGTCGACGGTCAGGCCCGCTTCGGCGTGGGCGCTGCGGAACCCGTCGACTCGAGCGCGCGAGCACACGACGTCGGCCGGCCCGGAGATGACGGCGACGCGCCGGTGGCCCAGGCGCAGCAGATGCCGGGTGGCCGACAACCCGCCGTTCCAGTTGTTGGAGCCGACGGTCGGCACGTCCTCCGGCGGCTCGCCCGCGGTGTCGACGACCACGAACGGGATGGACCGGCTCTCGAACTGGTGCTGTTGAGCCTTGCCCAGCCCGGATAGCACCAGGATGACGCCGAGCGGGCGACGGGCGAGAACCGCGTCGAGCCAGTCCTGCTCCGGCCGGTGCCGGCCACCGAACTCGGAGAGAACGACCCCGACCCCTTCCGCGGCGGCCGAGGCCTCCACCCCCCGGATGATCTCGATGGACCACGCGGAGTCGAGCTCGTGGAAGGCGAGATCGATCAGCGGCGGCCCGACGACCGCAGGCCCGCGCCGGCGTCGCTTGTACTGATGCCGTTCCAGGGCCGCCTCGACCTTGGCCCGAGTCTTGGGCGCGACGTCGGTCCGGCCGTTGAGCACCTTGGAGACCGTGGGCACCGATACGCCGAGCTCGGCGGCGATGGACGAGATGGTCGCCGACGGACCTGAGCGCGGTGCTCCTCCTGGCGAAGTCGCTGACATAAGCGCGCATCCTCGATGGCGGGTAGGTGATCAACAGCGTCGAAATTATCGGCTTGATCATAGCAGCACGTGGTGGTGCGTCACGGCCACACATGGCGCTGACCGTGATGCCGTCGCTGGAGGTCTGGGCCGATCACGGCCACCGGTGGGTTGACGTCGGTAGGGCAGCGGCCCTACCTTGCCATGACTGATATCGGCTGTGGATCCGAAAGTTTCGGATGAGGAGTTCCATGACGACGGAAGCGAGTGCCGCCGCGGGCGACTCGAACATGCCGGTGCCGACCTGGCAGGATCCGGCGCGCACGCCGGCTGAGCGCGCGCATGCCCTCGCCGCCCGGATGACGCTGGAGGAGAAGCTTGCCCAGCTGGTCGGCGTGTGGGTCGGTGCGGACGCTTCGGGCGGCGGCGTCGCGCCGCACCAGTCCGAGATCGTGCCGGAGCCGGTCGAGTGGTCCGAGGTCATCCGCTTCGGGCTGGGCCAGCTGACCCGGCCGTTCGGGACGAACCCGGTCGACCCAGTCTCCGGTGCGCTGGCGCTGGCGAAATCACAGGCCGAAATCGTCGCGGCCAGCCGGTTCGGCATCCCCGCGCAGGTCCACGAGGAGTGCCTGACCGGGTTCGCCGCCTGGCAGGCCACCGCCTATCCGATCCCGTTGGCCTGGGGTGCGACGTTCGACCCCGACCTGGTCGAAGAGATGGCCGGGCGCATCGGCGCGACCATGCGGGCCGCCGGCGTGCATCAGGGCCTCGCGCCGGTGTTGGACGTGACCCGCGACTACCGCTGGGGCCGTACCGAAGAGACGATCTCCGAAGACCCGTACCTGGTGGCGACCGTCGGTGCGGCCTACGTGCGCGGCCTGGAGAACGCGGGCATCGTGGCCACCCTCAAGCACTTCGCCGGCTACTCCGCCTCCCGTGCCGGGCGCAACCTGGCGCCGACGTCGTTGGGCCAGCGTGAGTTCGCCGACGTGTTCGCGGCTCCGTTCGAGGCGGCGCTGCGCCTCGGCGGGGCGCGCTCGGTGATGCCGTCGTACACCGAGATCGACGGCGTTCCGACCGCGGCGGACCCGCGACTGGTCACCGGGCTGCTCCGGGAGGCCTGGGGATTCGACGGGACCGTCGTCTCCGACTACTTCAGCGTGCGCTTCCTCGAAACACTGCACGGCGTGGCCGACGGTGCGGTCTCGGCGGCCGGTCTGGCGCTGCGTGCCGGCATCGACGTCGAGCTGCCGACGGTCGACACCTTCGGGACGCAGCTGCTCGATGCGGTTCGTGCGGGCCGGATCGACGAAGCCCTGGTGGATCGGGCGCTGCACCGCGTGCTCACCCAGAAGGCGCAACTCGGCCTGCTCGATGCCGACTGGGACCCCACACCACCCGGCGTCGAGGAACTGACCCTCGACGACCCGGCCAGCCAAGACGTGGCGTTGCGCCTGGCCCGAGAGGCGATCGTGTTGCTGAGCAATCCGGGCGACGTGCTGCCGCTGCCCGCCAACGCGCGCGTCGCGCTGGTCGGGCCGTTGGCCGACGAACCGATGGCGATGCTGGGCTGCTATTCGTTCCCCGCACACGTGGGGGTGCAGCATCCCGGCACCGAGATCGGGCTGGAGATCCCATCGGTGTACGAGGCGCTGCGGGCGGTGCACGAACAGGTGCGGCACGTCCGCGGCTGCGACGTCACCGACGAGGACCGGTCACAGATCGCCGACGCGGTCGACGCGGCCCGGGCGGCCGACGTGTGCATCGTCGCGGTGGGCGATCGCGCCGGGCTGTTCGGCCGGGGCACGTCCGGCGAGGGATGTGACGTCAGCGAGCTCAGACTGCCAGGAGTTCAGGACGAGCTGGTGCGCGCGGTGCTGGCGACGGGCACGCCGGTGGTGCTCCTGCTGCTCACCGGACGGCCGTACGCGCTGGGCGGATACGACGACGCCGCTGCGATCGTGCAGGCGTTCTTCCCCGGCCAGCTCGGCGGCCGGGCGCTGGCCGAGGTGTTGACCGGCGCGATCTCCCCGTCGGGACGGCTACCGGTCAGCGTCCCGCGTGATCCCGGTGGCCAACCAGGCACGTACCTCGGCCCGGCCCTCGCGCACCGGTCCGGCGTGTCGAACATCGACCCGGAGCCGGCGTTCCCGTTCGGGCACGGACTCAGCTACACGAGCTTCGCCTGGGACGACGTGGCCGTGGAGGCAGACGCGCAGACCTGGCCGTCCGACGGCGCGGTCGAGGTGCGCCTCACCGTGCGCAACACCGGCGACGTGGCCGGCGCCGACGTCGTCCAGCTGTACCTGCACGACCCGGTCGCCCAGGTCACTCGGCCGGTCGTGCGGTTGATCGGCTACGCCCGGGTCGCGCTTCGGCCAGCTGAGTCGACCGTCGTGCGCATCCGTGTGCCCGCCGACGTGACCGCGTTCACCGGGCTGGACGGACGGCTGATCGTCGAGCCGGGCGAGGTCGAGCTACGGGTGGCCCGCTCCAGCGTCGACGTCCACACGACGTTGCCGCTGCGGATCACCGGCGCTGAACGCGAAGTGGGCCCCGACCGCCAGCTCGTCAGCCACGTGCTCGAACCGCGACCGCAGGCACGCCCGGTGCAACCTGGTGCGCAGACCACCGGCTGAGCTTGCCCACCCACGAACGCCCGCCTTCTGGAGGTTCTCCCCCTAGTCCGGGGCACTCGAGACGTACCGGACCCCTCCAGGAGGCGGGTCATCGCTGTCGATCACGCCGGTGATGACTTAGGAAAGCATTTCCCGTTACCCTCCCGTACATGGGAGCGGTCAACCTGAAGCAGATCGCCCAGCGGGCCGGTGTCTCGTTGGCTACGGCGTCGCGGGTGCTTTCCGGAAGTGACTACCCGGTCAAGGACGATCTGCGCGAGCGGGTGCTCGAGGTCGCGGCCCAGCTCGATTACGTACCCAACGCCAGTGCGAGGGTGCTGCTCAGAGGGCGGTCGTCGATCGTGGGTGTGCTCGTCGGTGACGTCTCGGATCCGTTCTTCTCCGGCATGATCGGCGGCATCTACGAGGTGGCCGACGACGCCGACTACATGGTGAACGTAGTCAACACGTTCCGTGAACCCGGCAAGGAACTCGATACGCTGCGGCGGCTGCGCGAGCAGCGGGTCGACATTCTCATCGTGGCCGGCTCGGGACTCGACGACGCCGCATTCACCGCTGGAATGGAAAAGAGCCTCGCCGCCTTCGTCCAGGGTGGCAACGCGGCGGTCCTGATCGGCCATCACGGAATTTCCGACGACGTCCACGCCGCCCGGGTGCACTTCGACAATCGCGAGGCCGCACGCGAAGTCGCCGAACACCTGCGCGAACTCGGGCATCAGCGGATCGCGTTGATCACCGGCGATCCGCGCCTGCTGTCCACGCGCGATCGCGTCCTGGGGTTCCGCGACGTGTTCGGTGACCGGGTGATCCCGGTCGAGACCGAGCCCACTCGCGACGGTGGCTACGAGGCGGCGGGGACGATCCTGAGCACTCGTCCCGAGGTCACCGCCATCGCGTCGACGGCGGACCAGATGGCCTTCGGGACGTTGGTGTACCTGCGTGAGCGGGGAATCCTCGTCCCCAACGAGATGTCCGTGACGGGCTTCAACGACATCGACGTCGCCAAGGACTTCGTGCCGTCGCTCACCTCGGCGCACGTTCCGCTCCGGGAGATGGGGCGTCGGGCCATGGAGCTCGGGCTCCAGGGGCTCGAGGGCGACGTCGACGATATCGAGGTTATGCCCGAGCTGGCGATCCGCGCCTCGACGGGCCCGGCGCGCAAGTAGGCGTCTGCCTGCGGCTGCGTCGACTCGCCATCCGAGATAAGGTTTTCTCCACCGTCGTCGCGGGTCGTTGCCGGCGCCGCCACCCGGTGGTCCACTGACCACGGCGTTCATCGACGATGCGGGGCCGGGAGGTACGCAACCCGTAGCATCGGCCCCCATCGGTGATCAGTAACGAGTCGGCAACGCCGACTAGACACCGGACAGGTTTATAGACAAGGTTTTCTATGCTGTGGCAACTACCTCAAGGAGAAGTGTGATGGCTCGTAAGTACGTCAAGGCCGCGGCTGTATTGACGGCGATCGGCCTGGTCAGCGCGTGCTCGGGGGAAGAAGATCTTCCTGAGGCTCCGACTGCGGGCGAAGCGGCGGACGTCACTGGCGAGATCACCATTCGCACGTTCCCGATCAGTCCCGAGGTCCGCGCCAATGCCGACGAAGAGTTCTGGCAGGGCATGATCGACAAGTTCAACGAAGAGTTCCCGGACATCGAGGTCACCAGCGAGGTCCTGCCCTGGGCCGACCGCGACACGGCGTTGTCCAGCGCCATCGCCGGCGGGGTCGCACCGGACCTCGTCTACATGATCCCGAACGAGATCGTGCAGTACCAGGAGCAGGGGGCGCTCACGCCGCTGGACAACATCCTCGAGACCGACGGCTATTTCGAGAATGCGCTGGAGTACGGCAACATCGACGGCCATCAGTACAGCGCGCCGATCCTGATGTCGGTCGTGCCCACCACATGTAACGGTGAGCTGTTGGACCAACTCGGCGCCGAGGTGCCCGAAACGTGGGACGACCTGCTCGCGCTCGGTGAGGCCGCCAAGGCCGAGGGGCTGTACGCGACCCAGCTCAACTTCAAGCCCGACGACGCCATGGACATGTCGTTCCTGCCGTATGTGCAGCAGGCCGGCGGCAGCACCTTCGACGAGGACGGCAACCCGGCCCTCGACTCGCCCGAGGTGCTCGAGGCGGTGCAGTTCCTCCACACCCTCGCCGAGAACGGCTACATCGACATCGACGACTCGGTGACCTCGGTGGCGATGGAGCAGTCCGGTATCGCCGAAGGGACGGTCGTGTGTGAGATGACCAACGGCGTCGGGCTCATGGAGCCCTACTGGGGTGACGCCCGCCGCGTCGGCCCGCCGCTGACCAACGTCGAGAGCGCCGGCTACGGCACGATCGGGTCGTTCACGCTGCTGGAAGGGTCGGACCAGCAGGAGGCCGCGGCGGTCTTCCTCAACTGGGTCACCAAGCCGGAGCAGCTCACCGCCATTCACGATTTCAGCCTGTTCTACCCGCCGAAGGAGAACGCTGAGACCACCATGGCCGAAGGCTCCCCGGAGGCGGTCGCCGGTGAGTACCTCGACGTGGTCACGCCGGGTGTCCAGCACCCGAAGGCGCGGGAGGTGAACTCGGTCATCATCGCCGAGATGCAGAACGTGCTGCTCGGCGAGAAGTCTCCCGAAGACGCCGTCGCGGACATGCAGGCCCAAGCAGAAGAAATCGTCGGCTGATAGCCGATGTCGTCTGCGGTCACCGCCCCGCCTGCGAAGAAGGCCTCTCGGCGCCGGCTCGTCGAGCGCCGAGAGGCCCGCGCGGGGATCCTGTTCGTCCTTCCCGTCGTCATCCTTTTTCTCGTCTTCAAGCTCTTCCCCGTGCTCGGCGGGATCGGCATCTCCCTCGGGGACTACAAGATCACCGGGGCCTTCGAGTTCCTCGGCGTCGAGAACTACCAGGAGATGCTCACCGACTCCGCCTTCTGGGACTCCTTCTGGGTGACGGTGATCTACACCGTCGCGGTGGTCCCGATCTTGATGACCATCGCGATCTCGCTGGCGATCTTGGTCCGGCGGATGGGCCCGTTCATCAAGTTCTTCCGCGCGGCCTATTTCGTCCCCTCGATCACGTCGCTGGTCTTGGCCGGTGCGGTGTTCGTCTGGGTGTTCAACGCCGGCGGCATCATCCCGCGCATCGGCGAACTGTTCGGCGGCAGCGGGCGCTCCTGGCTGGGACACTCCACGCTGGCTCTGGTCGCGATCATCTTCGTCGCCGTGTGGGGTCGCTTCGGCTTCGACATGCTGGTCGTGCTGGCCCGGCTGCAGGACCTGCCGCGCGAGTTGGACGAGGCCGCGCTCGTGGACGGCGCCAACGGCTGGCAGCGGTTCTGGCACATCACGTTCCCCCAGCTCCGACCGCAGCTGTTCTTCCTCGTGGTCATCGAGACGACCTTTTCGTTCCAGGTCTTCGACGTGGTGTACGTCATGACCGGCGGCGGTCCGGCCGGGTCGACCAATGTGCTGGGCATGCTCCTGTACGAGGAAGCCTTCCGGCTGTTCAACTTCGGCTATGCCGCCGCGATCGGCGTAGCCATGATGATCCTGCTGGTGGCCCTGGCGCTGATTCAGCGCGCAGTGATGGACCGAGGTAGTGACTGACATGGCGACGACTGTCCTGGACATCACGGCGACACCGGGCGCCGACGAGCCACCCGCGCGCGGCGGGGGAGGCAAGCAGAAGCTCGCTGCGCGCGATCCGATGGCCCCGCGGGGCTGGGCGGCGATCCTGCAGTACGCGCTGCTGGTGATCGCCGGCCTGATCGCGCTGTTCCCGTTCTACGCGATGCTGGTGATGTCGCTGCGTGCGCCCGGCGTCGCGTTGTCCTTCCCGGGTTCGCTGGTCCCCACGGACTTGACCTTCGAGCACTACCAGGAGATCTGGGCCACCGGCAAGATGCCGCGATGGATCGTCAACACGGTGATCTACTCGTTCGTGTCGGTGTTCTTCGTGTTGCTGTTCGCCGCCATGGCCGGCTACGGCTTCGCCAAGAAGCGGTTCCGTGGCCGCGAAGTCCTGTTCTGGTTGTTCGTGGCCATGGTGATGGTGCCCTACCACGTCACGCTCATTCCGCAGTTCATGCTGATCTCGGAGATGGGTGGGGTGAACACGTACTGGGGCTTGATCCTGCCGACTCTGGTGAACGTTCAGGCGACGTTCTTGATGCGCCAGTTCATCACCAGCATTCCCGATGAGCTCATCGAAGCGGCGAAGGTGGACGGCGCGAGCGAGCTGCGCATCTTCTTGACGATCATCATCCCGCTGTGCAAACCGATCCTGGCGACCCTGGGATTGTTCGTGTTCCTGTGGCACTGGAACGACTTCCTGTGGCCCCTAGTGGTGGCCCAGAGCGAGGACGTGCAGGTGCTGACCGTCGGCGTGGCGCGCATGCTGCAGGAGAACGCGCCGCTCAGTACGACGCTCGCGGGCTCGGCGATCGCCTTGGCGCCGATCCTCATCGCTTATCTGTTCGCGTCGCGGTACTTCACCGAAGGCGCGGTCATGTCCGGGGTAAAGGGGTGAGTGGTGAACGCTGACGCCCGTCAAGAGGGCTATCAGGCCGAGATCGAGCACTATTTTCGCGCCACACTGGTCGATGGCGCGCAGGAGCTCTCCGAGCAACTGTGGCATCGCGACTACTCGTCGACCGACGCGTACCTCGCGAGCGTGAAGTCGCGCCGGGACGACTGGCGCAGACTGCTCGCGCCGCCCAGCCTGCAGGCTCAGGGCGAACCCGAGATCGGGACGTGCGTGGTCCCGGGCAGCCGGTGGATCACCGTCAGTCTGGACCATCACCTCACGGCGCAAGGGATGCTGGTCGCTCCTCCGGGAGCCACCAAACTCGTCGTCTTCCAGCATGGCCTCGGGTCGACACCCGAGCGGGTCATGGGGATCGGCGACAGCGCCGAGGGCTACGACGCTGTCGGCGCTCGGCTCGTGGAGGCCGGGTATGCGGTCCTGGCGCCGATGAACCTCATCGGGCTCGCGCCGCGTGACCGTGCCCAATGTCTGGCGCGGCTGGCCGGGATGACCGTCGAGGGACTCGAGTTCGCCCGTCTCCAGCATCTCCTGGCTGCGGTTGAACAGCTCGAGCCCGGCCTCGGTAACGGGCCGTACGCCCTGGCCGGAATGAGCTGGGGTGGCATGGCCGCGCAGTTCTGGTCGCCGTTGGACGAGCGGATCGCAGCGGTGGCGTCCCTGGGATTCTTCAACGACCGAGCCACGAAGATGGTCGTCCAGGACGCCCGCTACGTGACCTTCTACGACCAGAAGGTCAGCCACGCCTTCCTGCACGGACACCTGCTCGGATTCGGGGACGCCGATCTGGCCA
>NZ_DAHVSH010000055.1:0-27340 GCF_027324685.1 Haloactinopolyspora sp. | reverse complement strand
ACGGCGGCGTTACTGAATCGCCGCAAGACGGAGTGCCGATAGGTCTTGGCCATAGTCGTCACTCTGGCACGGGTCACGCGTTCGCGACCGGTTCAGACTCCTGCTCGGACTTTCGCCGGGCGAGTTGCACCATGGCGACCGTCACCAGAACGATCACGGCCGGGACCGCCACGACCAGACTCGGATAGGCGAGTGCGAATCCGGCGGCGAGCAGGAGCACTCGCTCCAGCACGCTCGCCCGGCGGACCAGATATCCGGCCAGGGCTGCGGAGATGGAGAACATCCCCAGCAGTACGGTGGCGACCACTCCGATGACTTCGCCGACGTTCGTGTCCTGGAGCAACAACGCAGGATCCAACACGAACACGAACGGGATGATGAAGCCGACCACCGCGAGCCGGATCGAGGTGACCCCGGCTTTCATGGGGTTGGCCCGGGCGATCCCGGCTCCGGCGTAGGCCGCGAGACAGACCGGCGGCGTGACGTCGGCGAGGATGCCGAAGAAGAACACGAACAGGTGTGCCGCGATGATCGGCACGTCGAACTCGCTCAACAGGATCGGAGCGGCGATGGTGGCGGTCACCACGTAGTTCGCCGTCGTCGGCAGGCCCATGCCGAGAACCAGGCAGGCCACCATCGTGAAGATCAGCACCAGATGGAACTGACCGAACGCCAGGTCGAGGATGCCGCCGGCGAGCTTGCCGCCGAGCCCGGTGGCTGTGACGGTCCCGGCGACGATGCCGGCGGTGGCGCACGCCGCGATCACCGGGAGGGCCACCCGGGCGCCGTCCTCGAGAACCTCGAGGATGGCCTTCGGCGACAGCCGGGTGCTGGGCCGCAGCATGCTCAGCACGAATGCGGTGACGATGCCGAACAGTGCTGCGTTGGCCGGTGTCCGGCCGGTGAGCAGCAGGCCGACGATCACGACCAGCGGCAGTAGCAGGTCGAGCCGAAGCGCGAGGTCGCGAAGGTGCGGCAGCTCCGACTTGGGCAGCCCCTCGATGCCCTCGCGTTTGGCTTCGAAGTGGATGGCCATGAACAGCCCGGTGAAGTACAGCACCGCCGGAATGACGGCGAGCACGATGATCTCGCTGTAGGGCACGCCGGTGTACTCGGCCATGATGAAGGCGGCCGCGCCCATGACCGGCGGCATCAGCTGCCCGCCGGTGGACGCCGTGGCTTCGGTTGCCGCAGCGAACGACGGCCGGAACCCGGCGCGTTTCATCATCGGGATGGTGAACGACCCCGACGCGACGGTGTTGGCCACCGAGCTGCCGGAGACCATCCCCTGCATCCCGCTGGCGGCGATGGCCGCCTTGGCCGGGCCGCCGGCGAACCTGCCGGTGGCCCGGAACGCGAGATCGTTGAAGAACGCGCCGATGTTGGTCTTGATCAACAAGACGCCGAAGAGCAGGAACAAGAAGATGAACGTCGACGACACCTGGATCGGGGTGCCGAAGATGGCCCGGCTGGAGAAGAACACCTCGGTCGCGTACGAGTCCCAGTCGTACCCGGCGTGCGAGAAGATCGGCATCTGCGGGCCGAAGATGCCGTAGAGCATCGCCGCACTGGCGATGATGACGATGGGCAACCCGACGCATCGGCGGGTGCCCTCGAGGACGAGCAGGATGCCGACGACCGCGACGAGGTTGTCGGTGTCGCTGAACCCGAGGATCCGGACCTCGGGCCCGGTCAGGCGGGTGTATTCGACGACGATGTACAGGTTCGCCGCCAGCGCGACAGCTGCCAGGACCACGTCGTACCACGCCACGCCGCGCCGCTCGCCGCCGGCGGGCCTGGCCGGATACAGCAGGAACACCAGGCCCATCGCGGCGCCGACATGGATCGCCCCCTGGATCAGCGACGGGCGGGAGCCGAACAGCGCCGTGTAGAGCTGGAAGATGGTCAACGCGACGGCCAGCGGCCCGACGACCCAGGCCCACCACCCGAGATCGAGGCGGTACCGACTCGCCGAGTCGTGCTGGCGCAGGACCTGCTGTGCGTCCTGCGCCGCCTGAGCCGTGGCCGTCATGTGCTCGTCTCGCTCTGTTACCACGTTCGCCTCTCCACGACGCTCGGTCACGACGTCACCCAGTCGTCACCAGTCGTCACCTCGTCATCGACTACAGGAGCCCCTGTTCCTCGAAGTACTGCTGCGCGCCCGGATGCAGCTCGAGGCCGTCACTGCCGAGGAGCGCGTCGTCGATGGAGATGAGGTCACTCTGCGCGAGAGAGATGTCGCCGGCGTGCTCGTAGAGCACCTTGGTGATCTCGTAGGCGAGGTCCGGGCTGACCTGGGTGGTCGACGCCACGACGCCGGCGAATACCGACAGGGTGCTCACGTCGGCATCGGTGAACTCGTAGGTGTCAGCCGGGATCGTATAAGGCTCGAAAGCGGTCTCCGCGGCGATCTGCTCGGCTATCGACGCCTCGATGGGCAGCAGCTTCACATCGTGCGTGGCGGCGAGCTCGCCGAGCGATCCGGCCGGGACACCGAGGATCTCGATCGACGCGTCGAGATTGCCGTCCTGCAACTTCGCCCGCGCGTCGCCGAAGCTCTCTTCGAACGCCTCGTAGTCACCCTCCTCGATGCCGTGTGCGCTCAGGATGGCCTCGGCCACCGCGCGCGTGCCGCTACCGGGCGGCCCGACCGAGATGCGCTTTCCCTTCAGGTCCTCGATGGACTCGAAACCGCCGGACTCGAGGGTGATGACCTGGGCGGCCTCGGGGTAGAGCTGCCCGAGCCAGCCCGCGTTGTCGATGGTCAGCCCGTCGAACTCGCCTTCACCCTTGGTCGCTTCGATCGCGGTGTTGTTCTGCGTCAGGCCGAGCTGCATCTCGCCTTGGGCGATGCGGCCCAGGTTGTCGACCGACGCTCCGGTCTCGATGGCGTTCACCGACACGCCGTCGATGTGCTCTTCGAACAGGTTCGCGTACTCCGTGCCAAGAGGGAAGTAAACACCGGCGGTGCCGCCGGTGCCGAACGTCAGGTCGGTGACGAAATCCTCGGAACCGCCGGAGTCAGCGGCCCCCGAGCTGTCGTCGTCGGATCCGCAGGCAGCCAAGCCCAGCGCGAGCGCGGCGGTGAGTGCCGTGGCGCGGGCCCACGTCGAAAATCTCATCGTCAACGACCTTTCGTCGCAGCAGTTGTCAGGTACGCAGCAGTTGTCATGTACACGCGTCCGTGCAGCGAGAATCAAACCAGTTCGCGCCGACATGGTCGAGTCCGGCTCGCGCGGCCGGGTCGATCGGCTCAGTCGCGGCCGATGAGCCAGCGATGCAGGTTGGCGGAAACGGCGACCGGAGTGTCCAGCTGAATCAGGTGCCCGGCGTGTTCCACCAGTTCCAGCCGGGCGCCGGGAATCATGGCGGCCAGCCGGTGCGCGCGGTCGACGGGAATCCAGGTGTCGTCGGTGCCCCAGAGCACCAGGACCGGCAGATCGATCGAGGCATAGCGATGCTCGATCTCGTCGGTGTACGCCTGGTCGGCCGCGGCGATCTGGCGATAGAACGCCGGCTGCCCGGTCTCACCCAGCCACGGCTCGATCAACATGGTGACCTGCTGCTCGGTCAACCCGCGGGCGCTCGCGCCGGCGATGTAGGCGCGCAGTGCGCCTTCGTGGACTGCCGGCGGCAGCTTCTGGAACACCTCGGCATGTTCACGCACCAGTTGGAAGAACGACGAGCCCCACGGGGCCAGCGCCACGACATCGACGAGCGCAAGGGAGGCGTAGACGGCGTCGTGCAACAGGTGAGCGCGCAGCGCCACCGCGCCGCCGTAGTCATGCGCCACGATGTGCGGGCGGGTCAGGCCCCAGTGACCGAGCAGATCGGCCAGCAGGTCGCCTTGCACGTCCAAGGACACGCGATGTCCAGGATCTTTCGACGAGCGGCCGTACCCGGGCATGTCCCACAGGTAGACGGTGAATTGCCTGCTCAGGGCGTCGGCGAACGGCTCCCACAGCGCCGACGACCACGGGGTGCCGTGACAGAAGACCACCGGCGGCCCGTCGCCGCGGCGGGCCCATCGCACCGTGCGGCCCCGCCACGTGAACGCCTCGTCGAGTTCGATTCGCATCCGGCTAGGGTTTCAGACACGCAGGCGACCGGCACGGGGCGTGTCCGTGGCCGGAGAGGAGGACAACCCCCATGCCTACACCAGCGGCCATCTCGGTGGCCGGGTCGGATCCATCCGGCGGCGCCGGCATCCAGGCCGATCTGAAGACGTTCTCCGCATTGGGTGTGTACGGCGGTGCCGTCATCACGGCCCTGACCGCACAGAACACCCGCGGTGTGACGGGTGTGTTTCCGGTGCCGGGCAGCTTCGTGGCCGAACAGCTCGAGGCGCTGTTCGACGACCTCGACGTGCGAGTGATCAAGACCGGGATGCTGGGCGGTGCGGACTCGGTGCGGGCGGTGGTCGAGGCCATCGTGCGCTACGACGTGCCGTTCGTGGTGGTCGACCCGGTGATGGTCGCGACCTCCGGGGACCGGCTGGTCTCCGACGAGACCGTCGAGGTGATCCGCGACGAGCTCGTGCCCCTGGCGACCGTGGTGACCCCGAACCTCCCGGAAGCAGCGACGCTGCTGGACTTGCCCGACCTCGACGCTGAGCACGCCGCGGCGGCCGCCATGGCGCTGCACCAGCTCGGCCCCGCCGCGGTGGTGAAAGGCGGGCACGACGACGGGCCGGATGCCGTGGACGTGCTCGTGGACGACGACGGTGCGCTCGAGCTGCGCGTGCAGCGCATCCACACCCGCAACACGCACGGCACCGGCTGCACGTTCGCCTCGGCCATCGCCGCCGGGCTGGCCCAGGACCTGCCGCTTCGCCAGGCGGTCGACGAGGCGAAGCAGTACATCACCGAGGCGCTGCGTGCGGCCGACCAGCTCGACGTCGGTTCGGGGCACGGTCCGGTCCATCATTTCCAGGCGTGGTGGAAGCTCGCCGGTGTCGAGGAGGCCCGATGACGTTCTCGGCTCAGGCGTGGGAACGGGCGCAGCCCTGGTACGAGGCGGTTCTCGCCCACCCGTTCATCCAGGAGTTGGGACTAGGCAGCCTGGACCGGAGTGTGTTCGTGCGGTATCTCGCCGACGACGCGCACTACTTGGGCCGCTACGGCCGGGCGTTGGCCACCACGGCCGCACGGTGGCCGGATCCGTCCGGCGCGGCGGTCATCGCGCGGTTCGCCGCCGGTGCCGTCGACGCCGAGCGCTTGCTGCACGCCTCGCTGCTCGAACGCGACGGCATCGACATCGAACGCCTCGAGGTCGAACCGACGCCGACCTGCCTGGCCTACGTCAATTCGCTGCAGGCCGATGCCGTCCTGGCGCCGCCGGCGGTCGCGCTGGCCGGCCTGCTGCCGTGCTTCCGGATCTATGCCGAGTTGGGCCGGCACTTCGCCGGTATGCTGGAAACCGAGCCGGAACATCCATACGCGGAATGGCTGCGAACCTACGGCGATCCCGACTTCGCCGAGCGGACGCGCCGAGCCGAAACGCTCGCCGACGAACAGGCTGTCGCCGACCCAAGCGTGCTCGAAGGGATGCATGCGGCGTATGCGCGTGCGGCGCGATTCGAGTGGATGTTCTGGGACGCTGCCTGGCGCGGGGAAACGTGGCCGGTGCCCGGTGGAACCGGCCACCGCGATGCCCCGGCAGGCTGCGGAAGTGCCGAATCGAGCGCTACACTCGACGCGTCCGGGCCCAGTGTCGCGCTCGTCGCACCTCGTAGGCACGACACAAGTTCCGGAGGATGAATCCCACGTGAGCAAGCCCGTCGTACTCATCGCTGAACAGCTCTCACCTGCCACGGTCGACGCTCTCGGCCCTGAATTCGAGATCCGGGACGTCGACGGTACCGACCGGCCCGCCCTGCTGTCGGCCATCGCCGACGCCGAAGCCATCCTGGTGCGCAGCGCGACGAAGGTCGACGCCGAGGCGATCGCCGCGGCCCCCAAGCTGAAGGTCATCGCGCGTGCCGGCGTCGGGCTCGACAACGTCGACGTCAAAGCGGCCACCCAGGCCGGGGTCATGGTCGTCAACGCGCCCACGTCCAACATCACCAGCGCGGCGGAGCTGGCCATCGGGCTGCTCTTGGCCACCGCACGCAACATCGCGCCGGCGAACGCGGCGCTCAAGGGCGGGGAGTGGAAGCGCAGCAAGTACAGCGGCACGGAGCTGTATGAGAAGACCGTGGGCATCGTCGGGCTCGGCCGGATCGGTGTGCTGGTGGCCCAGCGACTGGCCTCGTTCGGCATGAAGGTCATCGCCTACGACCCGTTCGTGCCGGCCGCGCGTGCAGCACAGCTGGGCGTACGCAGCGTGACGCTGGACGAACTGCTCGCCACCAGTGACTTCATCACCGTTCACCTGCCCAAGACGCCCGAGACCGTCGGGCTCATCGGTGATCAAGCGCTGCGCAAGGTCAAGCCGAACGTGCGCATCATCAACGCCGCCCGCGGCGGCATCGTCGACGAGCACGCGCTGGCCGTGGCGCTCAAGGAGGGCCGGGTGGCCGGCGCCGGTATCGACGTGTTCGCGGCCGAGCCGTGCACCGAGTCGCCGTTGTTCGAGTTCGAGTCCGTCGTCGTGACGCCGCATCTGGGCGCGTCGACGGACGAGGCTCAGGAGAAGGCCGGTGTCTCGGTGGCGCGGTCGGTGCGCCTGGCGCTGGCCGGCGAGCTCGTCCCCGACGCGGTCAACGTCAAGGGCGGCGCCATCGCCGAGGACGTCCGGCCGGGGATCCCGCTGGCCGAGAAGCTCGGCCGTGTCTTCACCGCCCTGGCCGGCGGTGTTGCGGCACAACTCGACGTCGAGGTGCGCGGCGAGATCACCGCCCATGATGTCAAGATCCTCGAGCTCGCCGCCTTGAAGGGTGTGTTCGCCGAGGTCGTCGAAGACCCGGTCTCGTACGTCAACGCGCCGGTCATCGCAGCCGACCGCGGCGTCGAGGTTCGCCTGGTCACCGACGAGGACTCGCCGGACTACCGCAACCTCATCACCGTGCGGGGCGTCATGGCCGACGGCCGCGTGGTGTCGGTGTCCGGGACGCTGGCCGGGGTCAAGCACGTCGAGAAGATCGTCGAGGTGCTCGGCTACGACATCGAGGCGTTCCCGTCGGCGCACATGGTCTTCTTCCAGTACGAGGACCGTCCGGGTGTGGTCGGCACGGTCGGCCGGGTGCTCGGCGATGCGAACATCAACATCGCCGGCATGCAGGTCAGCCGCGACACCAAGGGCGGGCGCGCCCTGGTGGCGATGACCATCGACCAGGCGCTGCCGGTCCAGGTTCTCGACGACATCGTGGCCGCCATCGGCGCCGAGTGGGGCCGGACGGTCGACCTCGACGACTGACCGCGCCCTCGTCTCGCTCACTGAGACGAGCTGTCAGTACGCGAGACAGTGCTGACTGGATGGCGTTAGCCTGAGCTGGTCATGCTGTGGACGGTACGCATTCTTCGCTGCCGCGACGAGGCCCGATAGGCCGGCACCTCGTCGCGGAGATCGGCGTTGCTGTCGGCCGCGTCAATTCACGTCATTCGCGGAGCACCACCATGAGCGAAGAACACCAGCAGCAGAACCAGCACTCGGCCAAGAACGCCCTGCAAGAGGCGATGGATCGTCGCGACAACGGCGGCGAGACCGGCCACTAGAAGCCACGACCGCGTCCGTATCGCGGGACAGGAAGGCCGCGATACGGACGACAGTCGTACGGTGTGGCGCATGTCGCGCACTATCAGTCTGGCCGTGATTCCCGGAGACGGCATCGGCCGCGAGGTCGTCACCGAAGGTCTCAAGGTGCTCGACGCCGTCCTGGACGGCGCCGACGTCAAGGTCGACACGACAACGTACGACTTGGGCGCTCGTCGATGGCAAGCCACCGGCGAGACCTTGCCCGACGCCGTGCTCGAGGAGCTGCGGGGCCACGACGCCATCCTGCTCGGCGCGATCGGCGATCCCAGCGTCCCCAGCGGGGTGCTCGAACGTGGCCTGTTGCTCAAGCTGCGCTTCGAACTCGATCACTACGTCAATCTGCGCCCATCGCAACTGTTCCCCGGCGTGGCGACGCCGCTGCGCGACCCCGGCGAGATCGACTTCGTCGTGGTGCGCGAGGGCACCGAGGGACCCTACGTCGGCAACGGCGGCGCGCTGCGCGTCGGAACCCCGCACGAGGTGGCGAACGAGGTCAGCGTCAACACCGCCTTCGGCGTCGAACGGGTGGTCCGCGACGCGTTCGCTCGCGCTCAGGCCCGCTCCCGGCGCAAGCTCACCTACGTCCACAAGCACAACGTTCTGGTACACGCCGGACACCTGTGGCGGCGCACGGTCGAGCGAGTGAGCCAGGAGTTCCCGGACGTGACGGTCGACTACATGCACGTCGATGCCGCCACGATCTTCTTCGTCACCGACCCGGCACGCTTCGACGTCATCGTCACCGACAACCTCTTCGGCGACATCATCACCGACCTCGCAGCTGCCGTCACCGGCGGTATCGGCTTGGCCGCCAGCGGCAACGTCAACCCGGATCGCACCGCGCCGTCGATGTTCGAGCCGGTGCACGGTTCCGCCCCCGACATCGCCGGCCAGGGCGTGGCCGACCCGACGGCCACGGTCTTGTCGGTGGCGATGCTGCTCGAGCACCTCGGCCTCGACACGGCGGCAGCGCGTGTCATCGACGCGGTCCGCGCCGACCTCGGCGCGCGCGGCTCGGCTGCGCGCACCACGTCCGAGGTGGGCGACGCGTTGGCGGCGCGCGTCACGGGCTGACCGGCCGACCTGCAGCAGCCGGCGGCGATGCGTTAGGCTGTCGGCACTCTTTGTCGAGCGTCTGATCGAAGGCGCCCATGATCTGGGCGGCATTTCAGCTACGGTCGCTCGTCGACCCGGTCACGATCCAACGGGTCAAGAGCCCATCGTCGTTTACGCGGACCGCATCGGTCGGTAGCGTTCGGTAGGACGTCCAACTATCGCCCATGTCTCTTCAGGGGAGCGCGCGCCATGACAGCCACAGCACCGGCACTGGAATTCTCGACGACCTACTCGTCGAATCCGGTACCGGCGCAGCGACGCGCGGAGATCCTGGCCGACCCCGGGTTCGGCACCGCCTTCACCGATCACATGGTCACCGCGATCTGGACACCGGACGGCTGGCACGACGCGGGGCTGCGGCCGTACGCGCCGTTGTCGATCGATCCCGCGACGGCGGTGATCCACTACGGCCAGTCGGTGTTCGAAGGGCTCAAGGCGTACCGGCGCGACGACGAGTCCATCTGGCTCTTCCGTCCGGAGGCCAACGCCACACGTATGCAGCGCAGCGCTGAGCGCATGGCGCTGCCGCAACTGCCGGCCGAGTCGTTCATCGAGGCGATCGAGTTGCTGGTGCGGGCCGACGCCGCATGGGTGCCGGCCGGTGGCGAAACCAGCCTCTACGTGCGCCCGTTCATGTTCGCCTCCGAGGTCTTCCTCGGCGTCCGCCCGGCTCACCACGTCACTTTCTGCGTCATCGCCTCGCCGGCCGGCGCGTACTTCGCCTCGGGCGTCAAGCCGGTCGACATCTGGCTGTCCTCGGAGTACACCCGCGCCGCGCCGGGCGGAACGGGTGCGGCCAAGTGCGCCGGAAACTACGCCGCGAGTCTGGTCGCGCAGCAGGAGGCCATCGAGCACGGCTGTGGGCAAGTGTGCTTCCTCGACGCCGTCGAGCGGCGCTGGGTCGAGGAGCTCGGCGGCATGAATCTGTACTTCGTGCGGGCCGACGGCTCGATCGTCACACCGGAGCTGACGGGGACCATCCTCGAGGGCGTCACCCGCGATTCGATCATGACCCTGGCCGGCGACCGCGGCTACAAGGTCGAGGAGCGCAGGGTCTCGATCGACGAGTGGCGCAGCGGCGTCGAGTCTGGCGAGATCACCGAGGTCTTCGCGTGCGGGACGGCTGCTGTCGTCACGCCGCTCGGGAAGCTGAAGTGGGACGGCGGCGAGGTCGGCACCGGTGCGGAGACCGGGCCGGTGACGCAGGAGATCCGCTCGGCGCTACTGGATGTGCAGTACGGCCGCGCGGGCGATCCACACGGCTGGATGCGCCGCGTCGTGTGAGGTGAGCACGCGTGCCGCCGGACCCTTCGTTGCGCGAAGCGACGGAGGTGGCGCGCGAGCTCGGCGTCGACCCGGCGACCGGGCTGGGCTCAACTGAGGCCGCCCGGCGGCTCGCTGCGGAGGGGCCGAACGAGCTTCGGTCCCGCCCACCGGTGCCGGTGTGGCGTCGAATCCTGGGCCAGTTCCAGGACCCCCTCGTGTACCTGCTGGTGGTCGCCGTCGCGATCTCGTCGGTGGCCTGGCTGGCCGAGGGCGCGGCTGGCCTACCGGTCGACGCGATCGTCATCTCGGCGGTTCTGATCGTCAACGCCGTGCTCGGGTTCGTCCAGGAATCGCGCGCCGAGGACGCCGTGGCCGCGCTGCGGTCGATGACCGTCGCGACGTCGACCGTCCTGCGCGACGGGGAGCTGGCCACGGTGCCGTCGCCCGACCTGGTCCGAGGCGACGTGCTCGTGCTCAGCGAGGGCGATGCCGTCGGCGCCGACGCCCGGCTGGTCGAGGCCACGTCGTTGCGCCTGGGCGAGGCCGCCCTGACCGGCGAGAGCGAAGCGGTCACCAAGAACCCGGCCGTCCTGTCCGCGCCGGCCGCGCTGGGCGATCGGCACAACATGGTGTTCAAGGGCACCGCGGTCGTGCAGGGCGTGGGTCGCGCGATCGTGACGAGCACCGGCATGAACACCGAGATGGGGGCGATCGCCGAACTGCTCGAGGCGACCGAGGAGGACCCGACGCCGCTGCAACGCGAGATCACCGGCGTGAGCAAACTGCTCGGTGTCACGGTGATCGTCATCGCCGTCGTGGTGATGGCGACGATCGCGATCGTCAGCGACGTCTCGTCGGTCGACGATGCCGTGACGGTGCTGCTGCTGGGCGTGTCGCTGGCGGTGGCCGCGGTACCTGAAGGCCTGCCCGCGATCCTGTCGGTGGTGCTCGCCCTCGGTGTGCAGCGGATGGCTCGCCGCAACGCCGTGGTCAAGAAGCTGCACTCGGTCGAGGCGCTGGGCTCGGCCACCGTGATCGCCTCGGACAAGACCGGCACCTTGACCAAGAACGAGATGACCGTGCGGCGGATCGTCACCGCGTCCGGCCAGGTCGAGCTCACCGGCGTCGGGTACCGGCCCGAGGGTCAGGCGATCCTGGACGGCCGCGGGGCCGACGACGCCGCTGTGCGGACCGAGGCGCAGCTGGTCCTCGCCGGCGGCTCGCTGGCGAACAACGCCCAGCTGACTCGGCGCGACGGCGAGTGGGAGATCCAAGGCGATCCCACCGAGGCCGCCCTGCTCGCAGCGGCGCCGAAGCTGGCCGGGACGGCCGAGCGGGTGGCGGCCTACGAGCGCCGGGCGGAGGTGCCGTTCACCTCCGAGCGCAAGATGATGTCCGCCGTGGTGCACCGTCGCGCTGACGGCGCCACGCTCGTGATGGCCAAAGGCGCGCCTGACGTGCTGCTCGACCGATGCGCACAGCTCCACGTGGGTGATGCTGTCGAGGCGCTGGACGACGACCACCGGCGCGCGGCCCTGGCCGCCGTCGAGCAACTGTCGGCCGACGCCTTCCGGACCCTGGCCGTGGCCTACCGCCCCCTGGACGGCGAGGCCGGCGACGTCGACGAGTCGATCGAGCACGACCTGATCTACGTGGGCACCGTGGGGATCATCGACCCTGCGCGCCCGGAGGCCGCTGACGCTGTCGCCGAAGCTCGCGCCGCAGGCATCCGGATCTTGATGATCACCGGTGACCATCCCGCCACGGCGGCCCGGATCGCCGCCGACCTCGGCATCGTCGAACCCGGTGCGAAAGCCGTGACCGGACCCGAGCTCGACCAGCTGAGCTCGGCGGAGATGCGCGAGGTGGCCCGCACGACCTCGGTCTACGCGCGGGTGGCGCCGGAGCACAAGTTGACCATCGTCGACGCGCTGCAAGCCGACGGGAACGTCGTCGCGATGACCGGCGACGGGGTGAACGACGCCCCCGCGCTGAAGTCCGCCGACATCGGCATCGCGATGGGCATCACCGGAACCGAGGTGACCAAGGACGCGGCGAAGATGATCCTCGGCGACGACAACTTCGCGACCATCGTCGCCGCCGTGCGCGAAGGCCGGGTCATCTTCGACAACATCAGGAAGTTCCTGCGCTACCTGCTCTCGTCGAACATGGGCGAGGTGTGCACGGTGTTCTTCGGCGTCGTGCTCGCCGGCGTCATCGGATTGACCGACGTGAGCGGCGATGGCGTGGTGGTGCCCCTCTTGGCGACGCAGATCCTGTGGATCAACCTGATCACCGATTCCGGGCCCGCCCTCGCGATGGGGATCGACCCGATGACCGACGATGTGATGGCTCGCCGACCGCGCCGGCTGTCCGATCGGATCATCGACGCCCGGATGTGGCGCGGCGTCGTGTCCATCGGGCTGGTGATGGGGCTCGCGTCCCTGTTCGCCATCGACATCTTCCTGCCCGGCGGGTTGGTCGACGGCGACGACTCACTCGACGTGGCCCGCACGGCAGGCTTCACCACACTGGTGTTCGCCCAGCTTTTCAACGCGTTCAACTCCCGGTCGGAGACGACGAGCGCCTTCCATCGGCCGTTCGTGAACCCCTGGCTGTGGGGTGCGGTGGCGCTGGCGGTCGTTCTGCAGGTCGCCGTCGTGGAGTTGCCGTTCCTCCAGGTCGCCTTCGCCACGGCGTCCATGGACCTGGGGCACTGGGCGGTGTGTGTCGCGATGGCGTCGACGGTCCTGTGGTTCGACGAGGTCCGCAAGCTCGCCTACCGCGCACTCGAGCGCAGATGAGCCGGGCGCTTCGTTTGGGTGTCGTGGGCTCGGGTACGACGCGCTCGTGCCGATTGACTTCGCTACGACGGGCCTGATCGAGTTCGCTCGGGCCGCACTTCCGGGTGTCGACCAGCCGTACTTGTTCGAGGCCCGGCAGATGCAGGCGCTCTCGCTCGCCGTGCACATCCCGCTCGTGTGCTTCGGCGTCGCCTTCCCCGCGATGGTCCTCTACATGGAAGGCCTCTACGTCCGCACCGGCGACCCGCTCTACAAGGTGATCGCCAAGCGCTGGTCGAAGGTCATGCTGATCTTGTTCGCGGTGGGCGCGGTGACCGGGACCATCCTGTCCTTCGAGCTCGGCCTGTTGTGGCCGGAGTTCATGGAACGTTTCGGCGAAGTGTTCGGGATGGCCTTCGCGCTCGAGGGCGTCGCGTTCTTCCTCGAGGCGATCTTCATCGCCATCTACGTCTACGGATGGGACCGCATCTCACCGCGGGCGCACCTGTTGACCGGAATTCCGGTCGTGATCGCGGGCTTCACCGGCTCGCTCATGGTGATCGGGGTCAACGGCTGGATGAACGACCCCGGCGGGTTCGAATTGGACTCCGACGGCAACGTCACCGGTGTCAATCCGTTCGCTGCGTTCGTCAACTCCAACGTCTGGCACGAGTGGGTGCACATGTACCTCGCCGGCTTCCTCGTCGCGGGGTTCATCGTGGCCGGGGTGTACGCCTTCTCGTGGCTGCGCGGCCACCGGGACCGGTTCCGCCAGGTCGCGATGGTGGTCCCGCTGACCTTCGCGTGCCTGGCCGCGCCCATTCAGGTGGTGGTCGGTGACTGGGCCGGTCGAACCGTGGCCGAGGAGCAGCCGACCAAACTCGCCGCGTTCGAAGGGCTCGAGCAGACCACCCGGGGCGCGGACCTGCGGCTCGGCGGGATCATGATCGGCGACGAGATCTACGGCAGTGTGTCCATTCCCGACGGTCTGTCGTTGCTGGCCCATCATGACCCGAACGCCGAGGTCGAAGGGTTGAACGCGGTACCGGCCGATGAGCGGCCCCCGGTTCCTGTCGTGCGCAACGCCTTCCAGGTGATGATCGGGATCGGCACCGGCCTGGCGTTGCTCGCCGTCGTCTATCTCGTCACGGCGGTACGTCGAGGTAGACCGCCACGATCAAAGTGGTTCTACATCGCGGTCGTGGCCGCCGGTCCGGCCGCGCTGGTCGCGCTGATCGCCGGATGGATCGTCACCGAGGTCGGTCGCCAGCCGTGGATCGTCTACCGGGTGATGCGGGTGAGCGAGGCGGTCACCGGCGCCGAGGGAATCCCCGTCGGCTACGCCACGCTGGCGCTGGTCTACGCGGCGCTCGCGGTGATCGTGCTGTACCTGTTGCGCCGGCTCGCACACCGGCCGATCGAGCTCGAGGCCGAGTCGGCGGCGCGGGGGGTCGACGATGGCTCTGGCTGAACTCAATGCGGCCGTCCTCCTGCTGGGATTGACGGCGTATGCCGTGCTCGGCGGGGCCGATTTCGGCGCCGGGTTCTGGGATCTGACCGCCGGCGGGGCGCGGCGAGGGGCGCGCCTTCGAGGCATGGTGAAAAACGCGATGGGGCCGGTGTGGGAGGCCAACCACGTCTGGCTGATCTTCGTGCTGGTGGTGTTCTGGACCGCGTTCCCGCGTGCGTTCGGCCCGGTGATGCAGACCCTCTACGTGCCGCTGTACCTGGCCGGAGTCGGGATCATCTTCCGCGGCGCGGCGTTCGCACTACGCGGTGAGGCCGCGACGATCGTGGAGGCTCGGCTGCTCGGCGGGGCGTTCGCCCTCGCCTCGGTGGCGGTCCCGTTCTTCCTGGGCGCGGTGGTGGGTGCGGTGGCGTCGGGCCAGGTGCCCGCGGAAGGCGCCGGCGACGCCTGGGAGAGTTGGACCGGGCCGTTCCCGCTGTACATCGGGGTACTGACCGTCGGCGCCGGTGCCTACATCGCCGCGGTCTTTCTGGCCGGTGACTCGGTGCGTGTCGGCCAGGAGGACCTCGCGCGCGCCTTCCGGTGGCGTGCGCTCGCTGCCGCCCTCGTCACCGGCGTCCTCGCGATCGCGGGTCTGTTCGTGGCCAGGTCACAGGCGCGCGGACTCTACGACGGGCTCACCTCCGGTGGTGGCGTCGTCGCCGTGGTGGTGTCGGCGCTGGCCGGTGTCGTCGCCCTCGCGCTGGTGTGGCGAGAGCACTACGAGCCGGCTCGATATGCCTCGGCCGTGGCCGTGGCCGCGACCGTTGCAGGGTGGGGATTGGCGCAGCGGCCGGACTTCCTGCCCGGTGCACTGAGCCTCGACGAGGCCGCCGCCGGCCGGCCCACCCAGATCGCCATCCTGGTCAGTATGGGGATCGCCCTGCTGATCCTGGCACCGTCGTTGTGGTTGCTGTTCCGGCTGACCTTGGCCGGTCGCCTCGACACCGACTTCCACCCGATCGCCGCCGCGGATCGGCGTGATGAGCCATGACTCCGCGCACCCTCACCCTGGCCGCGCTCGCCGCCCTCGTCGTCGGCGTCGGACTCATGGTTCTCTTCGACACGGCCGCGACCCTCGTCGTCAGCGTCGTGTTGCTGTTCGCCTACCTGGTCTTGGGGGTATTCGCCATCGCCGCCCCGGAACACCTCGGTGAGCTGGGCGATCGCGACGACAGCCCGGGCGACTGAGACCGCCTGAGCAGGCCTGGACAGGGGCGGATCGGGCGGAGTGCAGCTCACGGGCTCGCCGGAGTATGCAATACTACGGGACGATGACCCTGCACCTGATTATTACGTAGGCGCGTCGGCACCCGAGCACCATGCCAGGCGCGCAGACCCTTCGCATCCGTGCGGAGGGTTTTTTGTTTGCTGCCCCCGGATTTCACCACGACAGTGAGGACAGATCGTGACCAGCGCAGACGGACCAGCAACCGCGGTGGACCCGGAACGGTTCCACGTCTACGACACGACTCTTCGCGACGGCGCACAGCAGGAAGGGTTGTCGCTGTCCGTCCAAGACAAGCTGGCCATCGCCGCTCACTTGGACGAGCTCGGTGTCGGGTTCATCGAAGGGGGCTGGCCGGGCGCGGTGCCCAAGGACACCGAGTTCTTCAACCGTGCTCGCAAGGAGCTGCACCTCACGAACGCGACCCTCGCGGCGTTCGGCGCCACTCGCAAACCCGGCGGCCGGGCCAGTAGTGACGAACTCGTCCGGGCGTTGCTCGACGCCGAGACCTCCGTCGTGACGTTGGTGGCCAAGAGTCACGCCGGACACGTCGAACGGGCCTTGCGCACCACGCTCGACGAGAACCTCGCGATGATCCGCGACACCGTCTCGTTCCTCACCGGGCAGGGACGACGCGTGTTCCTCGACGCCGAGCACTTCTTCGACGGCTACCGCCTCAACCCGGGTTACGCGGTCGAAGCGATCCAGACCGCCGCCGAAGCCGGTGCCGATGTCGTGGCCTTGTGCGACACCAACGGCGGCATGCTGCCCGACGACGTACGCGCCATCGTCGCCGAGGTGGCCGAAACGACCGGTCTGCGCCTGGGGATGCACGCGCACAACGACACCGGCTGCGCTGTGGCCAATACGCTCGCGGCCGTGGACGCCGGCGCCACCCACGTGCAGGGCACCGTGAACGGCACGGGGGAGCGCACCGGCAACGCCGACATCATCACCATCGTGGCCAACCTCGAGCTGAAGCGGCAGCGTCGCGTCGTTCCGGCCGGCGCGCTGCAGGAATCCACCCGGATTGCGCACGCGATCGCCGAGCTGACCAACATCGCGCCGTACTCGCGCCAGCCCTACGTCGGCGCCAGCGCCTTCGCTCACAAAGCGGGCCTGCACGCCAGCGCCATCAAGGTGGACCCCGACCTCTACCAGCACGCTGAGCCCGCCGACGTGGGCAACGACATGCGCCTGCTCGTCTCCGACATGGCCGGGCGGGCCAGCATCGAACTCAAGAGCCGCGAACTGGGCTACGACGTCTCCGGCGAACCGGAGCTCGTCACCACGCTGACCCGGCGGGTCAAGGAGCTCGAAGCCGCGGGCTACACGTTCGAGGCCGCGGACGCGTCGTTCGAGCTGCTCCTGCGCGCCGCCATCGAAGGCGGCCCGATCAGACTCTTCGACGTCGAGTCGTGGCGCGTCATCACCGAGTCCAGGCCCGGCGGCGACGCGGTGAGCGAGGCCACCGTCCGGCTACGCGCCGGCGGAGAGCGGGCCGTGGTCACCGGCGAGGGCAACGGCCCGGTCAATGCGTTGGACCACGCCCTGCGCACCGCGATCGGCACGCTCTACCCGGAGATCGCCAAACTCGAGCTGATCGACTTCCGGGTGCGCATCCTCGAGGCGGCGCACGGCACCGACGCGACGACCCGGGTGCTGGTCGAGATGACCGACGGATCGACGTCGTGGGAGACCGTGGGTGTGGGCGCCAACATCGTCGAGGCTTCGTGGGAAGCCCTCGTGGACGCGGTCACCTACGGCCTGCTCCGCCAGGGCGCGTCAGGTGAAGAGCCGAAAAGCGCTGGACATCACGGCGGAGGCGTCCGCCCATGATGGTAAGGAATCAACTTCGAGGATAGTGCGTCGGAGAGGTTCGGTGTCGTACAGTTCGACCCGCCAACCGTTGTGGTCGTGGTCGAGGATCCCCCGGATCACTCTGTGGTCCCTTCTCGCTTCGTTGCGTCTGGAGGGCGGACAACGTGAATTGTGTCACGTCGCGGGGGAGATGTCGTCCTGGTTCCGCTCGACGGCGTGGCGACGCTGGCACCGTCACATCTTGGCCACAAGTCTCGTGATGAGCGGTGGGCATGGGTTATTTTCGTGCTCACGCGAGAAGGCCCGCCGGACGGAGGCTGTCTCATGCAACGAGCAGAGTCGTTCCAGCACATTGCGGAGTCCTGTGGCCACGATGCCTGTGGCTGCCCGGAGATGTTCGTCGATCACAACGCCCCGCCCGAGCGTCGGATCGTCATCGTCGACGACTACGGCCAACGGATCCAGATGAGTGCGGCCCGGTTCCGCGGCATCGTCGAAGCCGCGAAGAACGGCGCCCTGGACTACCTGCAAGAGCCGCTCAGCGCCTGACACTCAGCGTCGCTCGCCCCGGTCGCTGGGTGGTTGCACCTTGACCGCGGAGCTGGTTGATCGACCGTTGGTCTCCGGGCTACGATGAGATCACTAAGACCGGTTCCGCCTACTCTGTAGGTCCAGGGCCGGTCCTCATTTTTTCTCTGCTCGGGCGGTTCCATTGCACGCGGTCAAGGCGTACCGCACCTACGAACAGCAAGTCGATCTGCTCAGCCTGCGCGGCATGGACGTCGGCGATCGAGACGACGCAGTCGCCGCCCTCCAGCGGATCAACTACTACCGCCTCAGCGGATACTGGTATCCATTCCGGCGACAAAATGGAACAAGCCGGACCGACGACTTTTATCGCGGCACTCGGCTAGTCGACGTTGTTGCCCTGTACGACTTCGACGCCAGGCTCCGAGCGGGGACCTTCTCTGTCCTCGCGCCGATCGAACTGGCCATCCGTGCGCTGTTGGGTCACGAGCTCGGCCGGATTGACCCGTGTGTTCACTTGGAGCCGAGCATGCTCAACCACAGGGCTCGGCGAGGGGGGCCTATCCCAAGTGGCTTGCTTCTTATCAAGCCGAGTTGAAGTCGTCGCGCGAAGATTTCGTCGCGCACCACAACGCGAAGTACGGCGGGACGCTGCCGGTGTGGGCCGCAGTCGAGGTGCTGGATTGGGGTGGATTGACCTATTTGTATGGATTCGCTCCACGTAGTGTGCAAGACAAGATCGCCGCGTCGTGCGGCTTGCGTTCACCACAACTGGAAAGTTGGCTCAAGGCCCTCAACCTGGTGCGTAGCACCTGTGCGCACCACGGCCGTCTCTTCAATCGAGTGCACACGATCACTCCGAAGCTGCCTTCAGTCGGATTACACCCAGACCTTGATTCAGCGACAGCAGAGTGGAACCGCACGTTCGGCCAACTGACACTGATCCAGTTCCTTCTCACCCGTCTCCGGCTCGGCCGAACGACACTTCTGCCGGCCGTCGTCAACTCGTTCCCTGCCGTTCGTGCCGTACCTCTGGGACATCTCGGCGCACAGAATGACTGGAGGACCGCGAGTCCGCTGTGGAGCTGAACCCGCATCGGCGGTCTCAGCCATCGTGGTTCGTGCACTAGAGCTGGCCGACGGCGGTGATCTCGATGACCGGCTGCCCGGCCGCATTCGAGGCCGCCAGATCGACGGTCGCGCTGATGCCCCAGTCGTGGTCGCCGGCTGGGTCGTCGAAGATCTGGCGAATCTCCCAGCGGTCGGCGTGCTCGGTGATGATGAGCATCGCGGCGCTGCGTGCGTCGGGGCCGATGCCGATGTCGGCATGCTCGTCGAAGTACGGCTCCAGCGCGTCCGCCCACGCGTCGGCGTCCCAGCCGGACTCCTCGTCCAGTGCACCGAGCTCGTCCCACCATCGTCGCGCCGCCAGCTCGACTCGCCGGAACAAGGCGTTTCGGACCGAGACGGTGAAGGCCCGGCGATTCGCCGTGATCGGCCGGGGCGCGTCGTCGGTGGCGGTCGGGGTCCGGACCTGCTCGGGCGCCTCGCCCGGATCGCGCAGCGCCTCCCACTCGTCCAGCAGGCTGGAATCGACCTGGCGCACCAGTTCGCCGAGCCACTCCACGATGTCGGTGAGCTCGTCGGTGCGCACCTCGTCCGGCACGGTCTGCCGAAGCGCGCGGTAGGCGTCGGCGAGGTAGCGCAGGACCAGCCCTTCGGACCGGGCCAGGCCGTAGAAGGCGATGTACTCGCCGAACCCCATCGCGCGTTCGTAGAGGTCACGCGCCACCGACTTCGGCGACAGCTCGTAGTCGCCGACCCACGGGTGGCTCTGGCGATACATGGTGAACGCAGCCTCGAGCAGTTCGTCGAGCGGTCTGGGATGGGTGACGTCCTCGAGTAGCTCCATCCGCTCGTCGTACTCGATGCCATCGGCCTTCATCGCCGCGATGGCCTCGCCGCGCGCCTTGTGCTGCTGTGCGGACAACACCTGCCGCGGATCGTCCAGCGTGGACTCCACCACCGACAGCACGTCGAGGCTGTAGGTCGGTGACTCCGGGTCGAGAAGGTCGAAGGCGGCCAGGGCGAACGGTGACAGCGGCTGGTTGAGGGCGAAATCCGGCGGCAGATCCACGGTCAGCCGGACGGTGCGGCCCTGGGCACCCGGCTGGTCGAGCGGCTCGACGACGTCGGCGGCCAACAGCGCGCGGTAGATGGCGATGGCGGCACGGACGTGAGTACGGAACCGTCCCGGCGGCTCGTGGTTGTCGGCGAGCAGCCGGCGCATGGTGGCGAAGGCGTTACCCGGGCGGCCGATCACACCGAGCACCATGGCGTGGGTCACGGCGAAGCTGGACGTCAGCGGCTCCGGTTCGGCGGCGACCAGGCGCTGCATCGTCTTCTCGCTCCACGAGACGAAGCCCTCGGGCGGCTTCTTCCGGGTGACCTTGCGGCGCTTCTTCGCATCGTCGCCGGCCTTGGCCAGCGCCCGCTCGTTCTCGATCTCGTGCTCCGGTGCCTGGACGACGACCTCGCCGAGCGTGTCGTAGCCGGCGCGGCCGGCCCGTCCGGCGATCTGGTGGAACTCACGCGCCGAGAGCTGGCGAGTCTTGACCCCGTCGTACTTGGTCAGCCCGGAGAACACCACGGTGCGGATCGGCACGTTGATACCCACGCCGAGGGTGTCCGTCCCGCACACGACCTTGAGCAACCCGGCCTGCGTGAGCCGCTCGACCAGGCGCCGGTACTTCGGCAGCATGCCGGCGTGGTGCACGCCGATGCCGTGGCGCACCAGCCGGGAGAGCACCTTGCCGAAGCCGGAACTGAACCGGAACCCGCCGATCTCTTCGGCGATCCGGTCACGTTGCTCGCGGCTGGCGACGTTGACGCTGGTCAGCGACTGAGCTCGGTCCACCGCGGCGGCCTGGGTGAAGTGGACGACGTACACGGGCGCGCGGTGTGTGCTCAACAGCTCGTCGAGCAGATCGTGCATGGGCTGGCGGGAGTACGAGAAGGTCAACGGGACCGGTCGTTCGGCCGACGTGACGACGGCGACCTCGCGGCCGGTGCGCCGCAACAGGTCCTTCTCGAAGAAGGTGACGTCGCCGAGCGTGGCCGACATCAGCAGGAACTGCGCGTTGGTCAGTTCCAGCAGCGGCAGCTGCCACGCCGTGCCTCGTTGGGGGTCGGCGTAGAAGTGGAACTCGTCCATGACGACCTGGCCGACGTCGGCCTCGGCGCCGTCGCGTAAGGCGATGTTGGCCAGGATCTCGGCGGTGCAACAGATGATGGGAGCGCCCGGGTTGACGCTGGAGTCGCCGGTCATCATGCCGACGTTGTCGGCGCCGAAGATGTCGATCAACGCGAAGAACTTCTCCGACACCAGCGCTTTGAGCGGCGCGGTGTAGAACGAGCGCCGTCCGTCGGCGAGCGCGGCGAAGTGGGCTGCGACGGCGACCAGGCTCTTGCCCGAACCGGTCGGGGTGCTGAGGATCACGTGCGAGCCGGAGACCAGCTCGATCAACGCTTCCTGCTGCGCCGGGTAGAGCTCGAGGCCCTGCTCACCGGCCCAGTCGGTGAAGGATTCGTACAACGCGTCCGGGTCGGTCGCGCCGTCGGCCGGGATGGTCAGCTGCGCGGGCACGGTTCCCGAGCCTACGTGAGGACGGAACACCGCGCGGCACGCGACGGTTGCAGCGAACATGCATGGTGAATACAAGGTGCCCGGTGGCAAGCTCGTCGTGGTCGACCTGGAGACCGACGGTGAGGTGATTCGCCAGGCCCGGCTCAGCGGTGACTTCTTCCTCGAACCCGATGACGCGCTCGAGCGCATCGATGCGGCGTTGATCGGCGCACCGGTCAGCGCCTCGGCCGCGCAACTGGCTGCCCGGATCGACGCCGTCCTCGGTGACGGGGTGGACATGATCGGTTTCTCCTCCGACGCGGTCGCCTTCGCCGCACGCCGTGCGCTGGCCGGAGCGACGAGTTGGACCGATCACGAGTGGCACTTCCTCCACGAAGGCCCGCAGGAGCCGGCGCTGCAGATGGCGTTGGAGGAGGTGCTGGCCGAGCAGGTGGGTGCCGGTGTGCGTGCCCCCACGCTGCGGGTGTGGGAGTGGGCGTCCAACGCCGTCATCATCGGCAGCTTCCAGTCGTTGAGCAACGAGGTCGACCTCGACGGCGCCGCGAAACACGACGTCACCGTCGTCCGCCGGATCAGCGGCGGGGGAGCGATGTTCGTCGAACCGGGCAACACCATCACGTATTCGCTGTACGTGCCCGAGTCGTTGGTGTCGGGGCTGTCGTTCGTCGACTCCTACGCCTTTCTCGACGAGTGGGTGATCGCCGCACTGCGTGAACTCGGCATCGAGGCGACTTACCAGCCGATCAACGACATCACCTCGCCGGTCGGCAAGATCGCCGGCGCCGCGCAGAAGCGGCTGGCCGGCGGCGTCGTCGTGCACCACGTGACCATGGCCTACGACATCGACGCGGCGAAGATGGTCCAGGTCCTGCGGATCGGTCGCGAGAAGATGTCGGACAAGGGCACGACCAGCGCGATCAAGCGCGTCGACCCGCTGCGTTCGCAGACCGGCCTGTCGCGCGCTGAAGTCATCGACCGGATGGTGGCGACGTTCCGGTCCCGCTACGGGCTGATCGACGACTCGTTGGACGAGCAGACCTTGGCCGTGGCCAAGGACCGCGTGGCGACGAAGTTCGGCACCGACGAGTGGCTCACTCGGGTGCCGTGAGCGCCGGTGCGCCATCGCGTGGAGAGGTCCGGTGGCCCGGGACGCGTGCCCGGACCACCGGACCATCGTCAGGACTGCGCGGTGTAGGTCGCGGTGACGTGAATGCGACCGGTCAGTCCGGACAGGTCGATGCTCTGGTCGTCGGCGTCGAACGGGCGGCTCTGGCCGTTCACCTCTACGCCGGTGAGCTCGTGCCCGTCCGGCACGCGCAGCCGTAGGTGCACCGACCGGTCGGCCGCCTCGGCCGGGATCCGGACCGTCGCGCGCACGGTTCCGTCCTCGATCGCGGAGCGGATGTCGAGGCTGACCGGGCCGAGCGACGTGGGCAGCTGCGTGGCCTGGACCCGTTCGCCGTCGGCGAGCCATCCGCGTGGCGTGGCGAAGCCGAGTTGGAGCCCGCGGGTCGCGCCGTCGTGGTCGGTGACCTCACGCACGAGGGCGTCCCGCAGCGTCTTGAGCCACGCTGCGTTGTTCGCGCTCAGCGGCGCCAGCCAAGAACCGCGGAAGAAGCCGAGCTCCGGGCACGGGTCGATGTTGGCGCCTTCGCCGACCACGAACGTGTTGCGGGAGAACCCGTGCGCGAGCTGGCCGTACAGCGACAGCACCTGGCGGTCGGGTTCGTCGGTCTGCGAGAGCAGCCGGGTGTACTGGTAGCCGTACACCTGGTCGACCCCGGTGCCCTCGTATCCGGCCAGCCCGTCGGGCTTGCACTCGCCGATCGGCTGACCGGTGTAGTTGAACCGGACCATGCCGAGGAACGTGCCACCGTGGTTGTGCACGTAGTCGAGCAGCTTCTCCTGCTCCTGCGGGGTGAAGAACCCGGACGCGTACCCGTAGTAGGTGAGCAGGTTCCAGTAGCTCGACTCGCGGGATTCGGTGATGGCCTCGTACGGCTCCTGCGGGACCAGGAGCTCACGAGGGAGGAACAGCGATCCGTCCGGGAGCTCCCGCAGCGAATCGTCGACAACGGTGCGCAGGGCCTGCGAGAACTCGTCGAACGGCGGCTGGTACTGCTGTACGAGGTCGTCGAGACCCAGCTCGCGCATCACCTGGAGCATGTCGCGCCAGCCCTGCCACGCGACGAGCTGATGGTGCGTCCAGTAGCCTTCGGCCCACTCGTCCTCACAGCAACGCTGCTGCTCAAGGATGCCGTGCGGGTCGGCGGCTGCCTGTGCGACGTAGTCGTCCAGGTACGTACGCAGCACCGGCAGGTTCTCCAGGACGAACTCATCGTCCCGGCTGAGCTGGTAGTACCGGGCGGTTCCCAGCAGCTTGGCGCCCTGTTCCCAGTTGCGGTACACCACCGGGTAGGCGGGCCCGCCTTTGGTGAAGTGGAGCAGCGTCTGCAGGTTGGTGCGGAAGTCGTCGAGTTGGCCGAACTCGCCCAGCTGCGACACGGTGTCGACCATCTCCGGGACGTAGGGCTGCTCATAGAAGTTGCCGATGCTGTACTTCCAGCCCATGGTGAGGTTCTGGATCAAGATGTTGCGCATCGCGTCCATCACGTAGGGCTCGGGGACCGAAATGTCGGTAGCCGAGCGCAGCTGCCGGTTCCAGTACCGCGTCACCTTCGCCCGAGCGACGTCGTACTGAGGTTTCCCGACGATCGGTCCCTGGCCCCGCACCGTGGTCGGGTTGTTCAGTACAGCGAGGTGGATCGTGGCCGGGCCGTCGGTGAGGTCGAGGTCGAAGACCAGGTCACGGCCCTCGAGCCGGACGTCACCGCCGCGCTGGGCTCGACGGTCGAAAGCGAGCACGACCGATCCGTCTGACTCGAGCCGGTCGCCACGCAACACCAGGTCGCCGCCTTCAGGGCCGTCGACGTGGACGCGGAAGGTGGTCTGCTCCGTTGCTGCGTCCGCCGTGGCGGTGAAGCGCACGAAGCTGACCAGGGAGTCGGTGCGAGGCGTGCGTCCGGCGAAGGACTCTTGGTGGTACCGGACGCCGTCAGCGTCGTCGTAGTCGGTGATCAGGATCGGCAGGTATCCGTCTGCCAGGGTCGGCGGCTGCAGCCGGCCCAAGTCGGAGCCGTAGCGTTCTTCGCCGTCGGCGCCGACGAAGAACGACGTGCGCCGGAAGTTCGAGCAGCGTACGTTGAACGCCTCGGAGTAGTCCTTGGTGTAGGGCGCTGCCGCGCAGTCGGTGTGCCAGTCGGCCGTGATCCCGCTGCCGTCCGCAGTGTGCAGGGCGTAATGCGCGGTCGACGGCTCCGGCTGCGACTGGGTGTTCGCAGTGTCGCCGGTCGGCAGAGTGAGCGGCAGATAGTAGTAGCCGGTGTCGGAAACGCCCATCGAGCCGGTCTCGGGCTCGTTCGTGGCGATGCCTCCAGTGGCCAGCGGTACGAGATAGTCCTTGACGTTGTCGAAGGTCGGGCCTTCGGGCATACCCATGACGTGCTCGCCCCACAGGTCCACGTTCGACCTGAGCGCGGTGCGGACGCCGTCGATGTACGTCTCGTCCGGGGTCGGCCACTGCTGCTCGTCGGCGACCGGCGGTGGGGGTGCGTCACTTTCGTGACCCAGTGCCAGTACCCCGGGCGCGGCCGCGGTGACGAGTGCGGCGGTGGTGATCGTCACGACGATGCGTCGTCGTCTCGGCGATGGGAAGGAACTCATGGGTCTCCGTTCGTTGCGCCGTGATCCTCGATCGTCGGTTCGAGGAATGATCGGAATACGATCAGCCTGTGATCGTAAATCGATCAAAAATGATTGTCTGGCAGTCTGGAGTCGAACCATGGCGACGTCAAGACCCGGAGCATCGATTTCGCCTGCGTATGCGGTCGACTTTGGTTGCCAGATCACGATTCAATGACATTCGCTTGACCCTCTTGCCGATGGCTCGGCCGGGGTTGAATGATGAGCCGACTTAAATACGAGCGATTTTCGATCGCGTTGGTGGTCAGCTGTGGCCGCAGAGTCGGGAGGTTCGGTCATGCGCGTGCGCTTGGGTCTGATCGTGCCGGCCGAGGCGCGCGCCTTGTTCCGGCGTGGCCTCGAGGGACTCGACGGTGTCAGCGTTCGATGGGGCGTCTACGACGACGAGGCGTCGATCCGGGCGACGGTCGAACAGGTGCTGCCCGAATGTGACGCGCTGTGCTTCGCCGGCGCGCTGCCGCTCGAGCGGGCGCTGCCGGTGATTCCGGACGACATGCCCTATGTCGACGTGGCTCCGACGCCGCTGGACATCTCACTGAGCTTCCTGCGTGCCCGTGCCCTGGGTATCGAGCTCACGCCGGTCAGCATCGACAGCGTCCCCGAACAGATGGTCGCCGACCTGCTGGCCGAGCTGGGTCTGGGAAGCGAGTCGGTGGCGGTGCTGCCGTTCGACGGTCAGGCCAGCCCGGAGGAGATCGCCGAGTTCCATCGGCGCCAGCAGACGGCCATCGGGGCGCGCTATGCGCTGACCGCCCGCAACAGCGTGTTCCACCTGCTCGACGGTGCGCTCGGTGCACCTGTCGTCCGGGTGTTGCCCAGCGCGTCGACGATCACGGCGACGGTCCGGGAGCTGAGCCTGCGAGCCGTGTCGATCCGTAAAGAGGATCTGCATCTGTCCGCGGCGCTGTTCTGTGCCGAGCCGACGACGTCTGCCGAGGCCACGGCGTCCGGTGCGGCCGGCGTTCCCGCGCCGGCCGAGCGGATCGCAGCGGTGCTGCGGTCCACGACGGGTTGGAAGGACGCGTGGATCGACGTCCGGTCCGATACGCGGGTCCTGGTCCTCGGGCACAAGAAGCTCATGCAGGACATGACCCATCAGTGGCGCTCGCTCGACGTTCTGGACCAGCTCGGCGATCTGGTGCGCTGCCGGGTGGTCGCGGGGTTCGGGCTGGGAGAGTCGACCCGCAGTTGCATCCACTACGCGACGCTGGCGGCGGAGCGGGCGCTCCAGGCAGGCACCCCGTGCGCGTTCCTGATGACCGAGCAGGGCGTGGTGCTCGGGCCGCTGCTCGACACCGGTGAGCGCCCCACGCGGTTCCAATTCAAGACCGACGACGCTGTGCTCGAGCGCCTCAGCCGCCACACCGGGCTCGGGGTGGCCACCTTGACCCAGCTCATCGAACTCGACCGGCGGCTCGATGGCGCCAGCATCTCCGCCGACGAACTGGGCACCAGCCTCAACCTGACCGCAACCAGCGGGCGACGAATCGTCCGAGCGCTGCGCCAGGACGGCCTGGTGACCACGGTCGGGTCGTCCCAGCCGGCCACCCGCGGGCGACCCAAGCATCTCTACCGACTCCGCTTCAGCGACTACCTGCGTGGTGACAGCGCGTCGCGGCACGACCGAGCCGACATCGGCGACGAGAGGACAAGAACATGAGACGTGTCATGGGTAAGACCGTTGCCCTGGCCGCCGTCGCGACGGCCGCCGCGCTCACCGCGACCGGCTGCTCGGCCACGAGTGGAGGCGGCGAGCCGCAAAGCGACGAGTCCGCCGCTCCCAGCGGCGAGCTCGAATTCTGGACGATCAACCTGAAGGAGGGTTACCAGGACTACATCGAGGGGTTGATCGCGGATTACGAGGCCGATCACGACGGTGTGACGATCAACTGGGTGGACGTCAGCGACTACCAGCAGACCCAGACGAGGCTGATCAGCGCCCTGGCCAGCGGCGACATTCCCGATGTGGTGAACGTGACCCCGTTCAT